>CAMAHK010000085.1 GCA_945834475.1 uncultured Verrucomicrobiota bacterium | reverse complement strand
GCAGTACCGCATGGTCGAGTACACCGAGATGACCGACGAGCAGTGCAACCGCAAGGCGAAGAATGGCGATCTCTACTTCAAGTACGGCTCGCCCGCGATCCACGTCTTCGACCGTGCGTTCCTCGAGCGCGAGGCCGGCAAGGATATGCCGCTTCATCTCGCGTTCAAGAAGATTCCGGCGGTCGTGGACGGAAAGGTCGTCAAGCCCTCCGAGCCGAACGGCTACAAGTTCGAGAAGTTCATCTTCGACATCCTCCCGAACGCGAAGACGGCGGCGTTTCTCGCCTTCGACCAGAAGAACGAGTTCTCGCCCGTCAAGAACGCGGAAGGAAGCGACTCCCCGGCAACGTGCAAGGCCGACCTGCAGGCGAAGTGGCGCCGCTGGTTCGCCGAAGTCGGTGTGACCGTTCCCGAGACGCTCCCGCTTGAGATCGACCCCGGCTACGCGGTCGACGCGGCAGACCTCAAGGCGAAGGGCATCTTCCTCTAAACGGGGCGGCGTTCAGCAAATGGCGGCGGGTGAAACTTTTTTCACCCGCCGCGCATTTTTGTGATATAATAGTAAATCACTTGACAAAGTGCGAGTGGGTGAATTGTATACTGGAGAAACTATGGCCAGGCCGAAGAAGATTCAACAAGAGACTAGCGATGACATGATTCAAGGGCGTGTCGGTCGCCCGAAGCGCGGACGGCGTCCGTCTGCCAAGGTGGTGGATGGGGACGATTTGCCGCCGGAAGAGATCGACGACGAGGTGGAGTCCGAGAGCCTTGACGCGGACAAGCTGGCGGCCGAGGTTGAGCAGTCTGAGGGGAAGGTTTCTGCTGAGGACGAGACCGACGATGCGGCGGCGGTGCTGCCGTCGGCAGCGGCCGACGAGCCGATTGACGCGACCGACATCGATACGGTCCTACCGTCAATGGAGGGCATGTCGATTCTGCGCGAGACGGAGCTCAACGACGTCATTCAGGACGTGAAGCGCCGCAGCGAGGCGAACGGCGGCTACATCACCTACGAAGAGCTCAACCAGATCCTGCCCTCGAACATCGTGGACGCGATCCAGAGCGACAAGTATCTCAAGATCCTCGAGGCGCTCGGCGTGAACGTCATCCGCGAGGACGACGTGAAGAAGTATCTCGAGGCGAGGACGGCGAAGCAGGGCGACGCGAAGGCGCGTCAGGCGGAGATGATCGAAGATCCGATCCGCATGTACCTCCACCAGATGGGCCAGGTGCAGCTTCTCTCGCGCGACGAGGAGGTTTCGATCTGCTCGACGATCGAGGAGTCCGAGGCGGTGACGAAGGATGTCTTCAACCGCTTCCTCTTCGCGCCGTCGATGTATTCGCGCCTCCTCGACAAGCTCGAGGGCCAAGGCGAGCGCTTCGACCGCATCGTCACCGACAAGTTCGACGACAACCGTGATGCCTATATGGAGATGATCCCAGGCTTCCGCAAGCAGATCAAGGAGGTCGAAAAGCGCCTCCAGGAGGCCTGCGCGAAGAACCTCGAGATCCTGTCGCGGAAGGATTCGACGCCGGCGGCGGTCCGCGGGGCCGAGAAGGGCCTGCAGAACGCGCGTGCCGCGCTCCGCCAGTGCTTCGAGGACCTGAGCTTCAAGCAGAAGGTCCTCGAGACGCTCTGCGCCGACGCCGACGAGAAGATCTACCTTCCGTACCGCGCACTCGTCGCGAAGCACGCCCAGCTCCTCACGCAGCGCCCCTCGAAGAAGCGTGACACGGAGCTGGCGGCGGTCAAGGAGAAGATGGCGCGTCTCGAGTCCCTCTTCGGCATGCCCGGCGAGGAATTCGTGACGACGTTTGCGGACCTCCGCCGTGTCCTCAAGGCCGGCCAGGCGGCCCGCACGAAGATGGTTGAGGCGAACCTTCGTCTCGTCATCTCGATCGTGAAGAAGTACATGAACCGCGGTCTCTCGTTCCTCGATCTCATTCAGGAAGGCAATACGGGCCTGATGAAGGCGGTCGAGAAGTTCGAGTACAAGCGCGGCTACAAGTTCTCGACGTATGCGACGTGGTGGATCCGTCAGGCGGCGACGCGTGCGATTGCCGACCAGGCGCGCACGATCCGCATCCCGGTGCACATGATCGAGACGATCAACAAGCTCATGCGCGTCCAGAAGCGCCTGATCCAAAAGCTCGGCCGCGAGCCGGACGAGAAGGATCTGGCGAAGGAAATGGACATGCCGCTCGATCAGGTTCGGGCAGTGAAGCGCATGGCTCAGCAACCGATCTCGCTGCAGTCGAAAGTCGGCGACAACGACGACGCGCACTACGGCGATTTCATCCCGGATCTCTCGAGCGAGAATCCCTTCGAAGTGACGGAAGGTCACCTTTTGAAGGAGCGTCTCCGCGAGATCCTCAACACCTTGACGGACCGCGAACGCCAGGTCGTCGATTTCCGCTTCGGGCTTTCCGACGGCTACAGCCGGACGCTCGAGGAGGTCGGCCGCCTCTTCAACGTCACGCGCGAGCGCATCCGTCAGATTGAAGCGAAGGCGCTCCGCAAACTGCGCCACCCGAGCCGCATGAAGTCGCTCGGAGACTACAAGCAAAGCTAATGACCGAATAACAGAATGACTGAATTGGCGAATTGCCGAATTGGCGAATGAGCGAATTGGTGAATTGTCAATCAGGGAAAAAAGAAGGAGAGAAAACGAAATGAACGAAACGTGTTGCCAGGGTTCCCAGATGTGCTGCTACATCGCCGGTGCGATCGGCTTTCTTTTGGGTGTGATCGTCACTTGCATTGTCTGCAAGCTCCGCAAGGGCAAGTGCGTGTGCGCGAAGAAGGGTGCGAAGGGTGACAAGAAGCCGATGGCGAAGAAGGGTGAGGAGCGTCCGTTCGAGAAGCGCAAGCCGCATCCCGCGCCGGCCGATGGCTCGGTCGAGATCTATGTCGGCAACCTCAGCTACGACATGACCGAAGACCAGCTCCGCGAGACGTTCGAGAAGTACGGCAAGGTGAGCAACGTCCGTCTCGTCATGAACCGCTACAACGGCAAGTCCAAGGGCTTCGGCTTCGTTCAGATGCCGGACCGCGCGGAGGCCGAGAAGGCGTGTGAGGCGCTCAATGACACGGATGTCATGGGCCGCAAGATGAAGTGCAACGAGGCGAAGAACCTCGTCTGAACGAGAACCTCGCCGAGGGGCGAGGTTCCAGGTTGCGGCTTAAGGTTGAGGTTGAGAAGCAAAGGAGGATAGGAGATGGCTAAGGTTTTGGTGCCCCTGGCGAATGGTTTCGAGGACATTGAGGCTGTCGCCATCATTGATGTCCTCCGCCGCGGTGGAGTCGAGGTCGTTCCGGCCGCGATTCATTCCTCGCGTGAGGTGATGAGCGCGCACGGCATTCCGATGAAGGCCGACCAGCTCCTTTCCGATGTCATCGACGAGGAATTCGACGCGATCATCCTGCCCGGCGGCGGCGAGGGAACGGACAACCTCAAGAACTCCGACACCTTGATCCGCCGCATCGTCCGCCAGCGTGAGGAAGGGAGGCTCCTGTGCGCGATTTGCGCAGCGCCGACCGTCCTCCAGGAGGCGGGCGTCCTGGATCCGTCCCAGTTCGTGACCTGCTATCCGACCTGTCAGATGCAGGTCGACTGCAACTGGGTGAACGAGCCTGTCGTTGAGCACGACGGCATCATCACCGGCCAGGCGCCGGGCGCGGCCACGGTGTTCGCGCTCGTCGTCCTCAAGACTCTGACCGACGAGGTCATTGCGAAGAGGGTCGCTCGTGGGATGGTCTTCGATTTCTAAGTTCTTCCTGGCGGGGCGGGGGCTTTCCTTTCGCACAGGAAAGTATTTTGGACAGGCGCTCCTTGTGGGCGCCTTGTCTGGCCTTGTCGTCGTCGCCTTCAAGTTCATGATTCACCTCGGGGAGGTGTGGATCTTCGATCCGTTTATCGCCGACGCGCCGCTCACGGGCTGTCGCGGGGTGTTGCGATTTTTGCTGCCGGCGGCGGGCGCGTTCGCGGGCTATCTCCTCATCCGACGCTTCGACTCGCTTGAGCATGCGCGCGGCACGGACAGTGCGATTCTTGCCTATCACCGTCGCCACGGTTACGTGCCCCCGGCGGTATTGCCCATCAAGTCCGTCGCCTCGGTGCTGACCGTCGCCTCGGGCGGCAGCGCGGGCTACGAAGGGCCGGTCACGCTCCTTGGTGCGGCGTGCGGCAGTGTCGTCGCCTCCTGGTTCGGCCTTTCCCGCAAGGCGCGGCGCATCTTGATGACGGCTGGCATCTCGGCTGGCATCGCGGCCCTCTTTCAGGCGCCGCTCGCGGGCGCGATCTTCGGCTTCGAGGTCCTGTACTCGTCGAGCGACGTCGAGTACGACTGCATTCTCCCGTGTTTCATTGCGGCGACGGTCGCCTATTCGATCTTCGCCTATTTCTGCGGTTGGGGTGCGCTTTTCCCGATGCCGGCGTTCGCGTACGAGAACGGACTCCGCCTGCTGCCGTATTTCATTCTCGCGATCATTGTGACCTTTGCCGCGCGGCTCTATATCACGGTCTTCAAGACGAGCGAGCGTCTCTTCTCGCGGACGAAGAAGGGCGGTGCCGGTGCGCGGGTCATTTATGGCGGACTCATCACGGCGGCAATCGGTCTCGCGGTGCCGCAAGTTCTTGGCACGAGTTACGGCGTCATTCGCGATGTCCTCACGGGCGGGACGCTCGGCATCGGCACTCTGCTCGCCATCTTCTGGGCGAAGGTCGTCGCGACCTCGTGTACGGTCGGCTCGGGCGGTTCGGGCGGGGTCTTCGCGCCGGCCATCGTTTGCGGCGGCGCGCTCGGCGGGGCGGTCGGGCTTGCGTTTGCGCGAATTCTCCCGGCGTCGTGGGGCATTCATCCCGAGGCGTTCGCGCTCGTCGGCATGGCGGGTTTCCTCGCCTCTACGATTCGTGTGCCGATGACGGCGATCGTGATGGTTGCGGAGATTTCGGGCAACCACCAGCTGATCGTTCCGGCGATGTGGGTCTGTGGCATTTCATTCTGGCTGAACAACGGCTGGTCGCTCTACCGCAGCCAGCCGCACAGCCGCGAGTCGTCGTTGGTTCACCGTGTGGTCGGGTGGGTCGCCCAGTGATCATGAGTTCGAAAGTAGTGGTGGTTCTATGGAATTGAGTTCTCCGAGCAATCCGAAACTGAAGTATGTCGTCAAGCTGAGGAACTGCTCGGCGCGCGAGAGTTCGGGCGAGATGATCGTCGAGGGGTATCGCGAGTGCCGACGGGCGCTGGACAACGGATACCGACCGCGGGCGATCTTCCACTGTCCCGACTTCTATCTCAAGAACGAGAACGAGCCGGCGCTTGTGGATGAGTGCGCGAAGCTCGGGGCCGAGGTCTACACGTGCTCGAAGATGTGCTTCGAGAAGATCGCCTACAAGGAGCGTCCCGACGGCCTCCTCATGGTCGGTCCCCACGTGACGGTGAAGCTCGCCGACCTGAAGCTACCCGAGAACGCGCTCGTCATCGTCACCGAGGCGATCGAGAAGCCCGGCAATCTCGGCACGATTCTGCGCTCGGCCGATGCGGCGAAGGTTGCGGCGGTCATCGTCTGCGACCGGACGACCGACATTCACAATCCGAACGTGGTTCGGGCGTCGACGGGCACGATGTTCTCCGTGCCGATCGCTGAGGCGACGAGCGAGGAGGCGCTGGCCTTCCTAAAGGCGAAAGGCTTCAAGATCCTCGCGGCGACGCCCCATGCCGAAAAGCTCCATTTCGAGGTGGATCTCACGGGCCGTGTCGCGATCGCGCTCGGGGCGGAACAGTACGGCCTTACGGCGAAGTGGATGGACGGCGCGGAACTGCGGGTGCGCATTCCGATGCTGGGCCTCGCCGATTCGCTGAACGTCTCGGCGGCTGCGACGATTCTCGTCTATGAGGCCGTCCGTCAGCGCATGGCCAAGGGCATTGATGCCGTTCCGGCGTTCATTCCGTGGCACGGCGAAGGCAAGATCGACCACTGATTTGATAACTCGGGTCTAAATATGATATAATTTGCAAATAATTTTTCACTTCACAGAAAGAAAGAGAAGGTCTAACAATGGGCGAAGTCATTGGCGCGGGTGAACTGCATAAGGGTGTTAAGCTCCTCATCGACGGCGAGCCGTGGGAAATCACGGAATTCTCGTTCTCGAAGCCGGGCAAGGGCCAGGCGATCTACAACTGCAAACTCCGCAACATGGTCTCGGGCGGCGGCATGACGAAGAGCTACCGGTCGGGCGACAAGTTCGAGAAGCCGGAGCTCATCCAGATGTCCGTCACGTACTCCTACGATGACGGCACGGCGTTCGTCTTCACGGACGAGAACTTCGAGGAAATCCGCGTTTCCTACGACGTCATGGGCGACAAGAAGTACTTCCTCATGGACGAGATGGAAGTCAAGGCTCTCTTCTTCAACGATGCGGTCATCGGCGTCGACCTCCCGCAGCTCGTCGAACGCAAGGTCATCAAGGTCGAGCCCGGTGTGAAGGGCAATACGGCCTCGGGCAAGGTCACGAAGCCGGCGACGGTCGAGGGCGGTTACACGCTCGCGGTGCCGCTCTTCATCAACGAGGGCGACGTGATCCGCATCAACACCGAGTCGGGCGAGTACAACGACCGCACGGCGACGAAGTAAGACTTCGTCATGTTGAGGTTGAAGGTTGAGGTTGAAGGTTAAGGAGTCGAAGATGGTCAAGCTTGATCCCACGAAGATGAAGGACTGGCAGGTCGCCGAGGCGGCCGAAGAAAACTTGCGCCCTGCGGCGGACCTCGCCGCAGAGCTCGGTCTTCGTGAGGACGAGTGGGATGCCTATGGCAAGTACTTGGCGAAGATCGACGTCACGAAGGTGCTGAAGCGGCTGGGTCAAACCAGACAGGCGAAGTACATTGACGTGACGGCGATTACGCCGACTGCGCTGGGCGAAGGCAAGACGACGACGACCCTCGGTCTCGTCGAGGGCCTGGGCAAACTCGGCAAGAAGGTCATCGGGTGCGTCCGGCAGCCGTCCGGCGGCCCGACTTTCAACATCAAGGGTTCCGCCGCGGGCGGTGGCCTCGCGCAGGTGATTCCGCTCACCTCGCTTTCGCTCGGGCTCACGGGCGACATGGACGCGATCACTAACGCGAACAACATCGCGATGGTCGCGCTCAACTCGCGCATGCAGCACGAGCGCAACCACGACGACGCCTGGCTCGCGGAGCGCGGCCTCAAGCGTCTCGACATCGACCCCGAGCGCATCCAGTTCAAGTGGGCGATGGATTTCTGCGCACAGGGTCTCCGCAACATCGAGATCGGCCGCGGGGGCAAGCTCGACGGCTTCACCTGCAACTCGGGCTTCTACATTTCCGTTGCCTCCGAGGTGATGGCGATTCTCGCGATGTCGTCCGACCTCGCCGATCTCCGTCAGCGTCTTTCGAAGATCATCGTCGCCTACTCGAAGAGCGGCGCGCCGGTCACGACGGCCGACCTTGAGGTCGACGGCGCGATGTGCGCACTGATGGTGAACGCCATCAAGCCGACGATGATGCAGTCCATCGAAGGGCAGCCGATGTTCGTCCACGCGGGCCCGTTCGCGAACATCGCGATCGGTCAGAACTCGGTCATCGCCGACCGTCTCGCGTGTGCGCTCGGCGACTATGTCGTCACGGAGTCGGGCTTCGCGAGCGACATGGGCTTCGAGAAGTTCTGGAATATCAAGTGCCGCGCGTCGGGCCTCAAGCCGGATGCAGTCGTCCTCGTCGCGACGGTGCGCGCCTTGAAGGCTCACGGTGGCGCGCCGAAGGTGAAGGCGGGTCTCCCGCTCGATCCGGTCTACACGACCGAAAATCTCGAGCTTCTTGAGAAGGGCTGCGACAACCTCTTGGCGCACATCGACATCATCCGCCGCGCGGGCATCCAGCCAGTCGTCTGCCTCAATGCGTTTTACACCGACACGCCGGCCGAGCGAGATCTCGTCCGCCAGGTCGCCGAGAAGGCGGGCGCGCGTTTCGCGGTCTCCGACCACTGGCTCAAGGGTGGCGAGGGTGCGATCGATCTCGCGAACGCCGTCATCGCGGCGTGTGACGAGCCGAACAAGTTTGAATTCCTCTGTGATCTCAACGAACCTCTTAAGGATCGCATCGAGAAGCAGGTGAAGGAAGTCTACGGCGGCGACGGCGTCGACTTCGAGCCGCTTGCTCTGGAAAAGCTCGAACAGTACCAGGCGAATCCCGAGACGGCGAAGTTGCCGATCTGCATGGCGAAGACTCAGTACTCGCTCTCGCACGATCCGAACCTCCTCGGCCGTCCCACGGGCTGGCGCATGCCGGTCAAGGACATCCTGATCTACCAGGGCGCGGGCCTCCTCGTGCCGGTCGCGGGCGAGATCAAGCTGATGCCGGGCACCTCGGCCTCTCCGGCCTACCGCCGCGTCGACGTCGACGTTGAGACGGGCAAGGTGAAGGGGCTCTTCTAACAATTTGATTCAGAAGAGATTAACGATGGACAAGCAGTACGATTCGAAGGCCGCGGAGGCCAAGTGGTATAAGATTTGGGAAGAAAACGGGTATTTCCACCAGATGCCCGACGCTCGCACGCCGTATTCGGTCGTGATTCCGCCGCCGAACGTGACGGGCATCCTGCACATGGGCCATGCGCTCAACCAGACGATTCAGGACATCCTCGTCCGCTGGCGTCGCATGCAGGGCAAGAACACGCTCTGGCTTCCCGGCACGGACCACGCCGGCATCGCGACGCAGAACGTCGTCGAGAAGGCGCTCAAGAAGGAGGGCAAGCGTCGTCAGGATCTCGGGCGAGAGAAGTTCCTCGAGCGCGTCTGGGAGTGGAAGAAGCAGTACGGCGGCACGATCGTCCACCAGCAGCGCATGCTCGGCAACTCGACGGACTGGCAGCGCGAGCGCTTCACGTTCGACGAGGGCTGCAACAAGGCGGTGCTGAAGGTTTTTAAGCAACTCTTTGACGAAGGGCTCATCTACAAGGGCAACTACATCGTTAACTGGTGTCCCCGCTGCGGTACGGCGCTCGCGAACGATGAGGTCGAGCACGAGGGCAACCACGGCCATCTTTGGTACGTCCGCTACCCGGTCGCCGGTTCGGCGCTCGGCGTGAAGGGAACGCTCAATACCGACTACATCGTTGTCGCGACGACGCGTCCCGAGACGCTTCCCGGCGATACGGCCGTCGCCGTCAATCCGAGCGACGAGCGCTTCACGGCGATTGTCGGCAAGAACGTGATCCTCCCGCTGACGGGACGCGAGATCCCGGTCATCTCCGACATGTACGTCGAGAAGGAATTCGGCACGGGTATCGTGAAAATCACCCCGGCGCACGATCCGAACGACTTCCTCGTCGGCAAGCGTCACGGTCTCGAAGAGATCAACATCATGACCGACGACGGTCACATGAACGAACTCGCGGGCGCGAAGTACTGCGGCCTGGATCGCTTTGCGTGCCGCAAGCAGCTTGTCGCCGACCTCGAGGAGGGCGGTTATCTCGATCACATCGAGGACTACGAGAACCAGGTCGGTCACTGCTACCGCTGCCACGAGGTCGTCGAGTCGCGTCTCTCGAAGCAGTGGTTCGTGAAGATGAAGCCGCTTGCCGAGCCCGCGATCGCCGCGGTCAAGTCCGGCGAAGTCAAGTTTGTCCCGGATCGCTGGTCGAAGATCTACTACAACTGGATGGAGAACATCCAGGACTGGTGCATCTCGCGTCAGCTCTGGTGGGGCCATCGCATCCCCGCGTATTACATCCGCGGGAATGCGAACGATGAACGAGGAATGACGAATGATGAGCGGGTGTATGTTGACGAGACGCCTGAAGGTGCTCTTGAACAAGCCAAGAAGGCAACAGGAAACGACAACCTGACGATCGCCGACCTCGTGCAGGACGAAGACGTTCTTGACACCTGGTTCTCGAGCTGGCTGTGGCCGTTCTCGACGCTGGGCTGGCCGGAGAAGACGGCGGACCTCGACTACTACTATCCGACGGCCGACCTCGTGACGGCTCAGGACATCATCTTCTTCTGGGTCGCGCGCATGATGATGGCGGGCATCCACTTCATGAAGAAGCCGCCCTTTAAAAACATTGTCATCCATGGCATCGTCCGCGCGGCGGACGGCTCGAAGATGTCGAAGTCGAAGGGCAACTCGCTCGACCCGCTCGAACTCATCGACCAGTATTCGGCGGATGCGCTCCGCTTCTCGATCGCCCTCATCACCTCGCTCGACTGCGATACGAAGGTGAACAAGGAGAAGTTCGAGATCGGACGCAACTTCACGACGAAGATCT
>CAMAHK010000084.1 GCA_945834475.1 uncultured Verrucomicrobiota bacterium | reverse complement strand
CGCGGCGCATGAGCGTGTCGAAGCCGGTCGTTTTCGTGACGTCACGAAGATGTTCAACCCCGAGCTCTTCCTTCATGACGCGCTTGCGGTAGAGTTTCGGGGCTTCGTTGAGGTTCTCCGCGGCCGCACTGATCGCGCCGAAGAACCGCTTCGTCTGGAGTGTTGAAAGCATTGTGTCTTGACCTTTCCTGGATTAGACGCGGACGTTGATTCGCTCCGGGCGCTTGATGGATCCCGATTTCGTGGGCGCGTATTCGCGCGTTCTCGGGCGAGTGATTCGGCTCATGGTCTGTCTCCTTGGGGTGGTTGAAAAAAGCCCTGCCGGGGCCATTCCGGCAGGGCGAAAGCGTTAGACTGCCGAGTCGGCCTTCGGCTCGATCCAGCAGCTCTCGGTCTGCGTGATCTTCATCCCGAAGGCGGCGAGCATTTCGGGCGTGATCTTCTCGGCCGCGTAGTCGCTCTTGATGAGGTCCTTCTGGACTTCCTCCTTCGTGCGGACGTACTTCCGCATCAGGTCATCCAGCTTGAGCGCCGCGAGGACGTCGTCCCACTTCCACTTCTTCGCCGTGCCGATGGTCGGGTTCCCGATCCGGAAGCCGAATTCGGCCAGGGCCGTCTCGCCCGATTTCGTGCCCTTCTTGAACATCGCGTCGGCATGGGCGTCGAGATATTCGGAGATGCGGGCGACCTTGCCCTCGATGAGCTCCTGCAGGGCGACGACGCCCGGCCCGAACTCGTCCTGGATCGCCTGGACCTTGCGCTTCAGCTCAAGCTCCTGTTTCCGACGCTGCATCTCCAGACGCGCGACGTCGTTGATGAGTTCGACGCACTCTTCCTTCGATTGGATTTCTACCGGCTTGATTCTTGCCATTGTCTTGTACCTTCCTTCGTGTTGATTAGCGTGCCTGACGGCACTTGATGAAATTGAGTCCCTGAAAGAGCTTGCACCCGACGCCGCCGCGCTTGTGATGCTCGCACTGGGTATTCCGGCACCTTGCAATCGTCGCCATGGTCTTACGCCTCCTCGAACGTGGCCTTGTAGACGCGGGCGAACGATTCCCAGGTCTTCGGATGACGCGTCTTCGACTTGTTGTTGCCGTTGCACCAGCTCACCGTCATCGTGAGGCAGGTGGTGAGACGGTTCATGCGGATGCCCTTGAGGATGTTCTCGCAGCAGCCCCAGTCGCCGGTGATGCCGTAGGTCTCGGCGGCGAGGAGAATGTCGGCCATCGGGATCGCGTCCGGGAGCTTCGCGACGCGGATGCACCGGTGGTCGAGCTGGCCGAGCCACCCCTTCATCCGGGGGTCGTTGATAAGATCGTCCTCCATCGCGCTCGTACCGCAGAGGACCATCCCGCACTGCGAGTTGTCCCAGATCTCGCGGAACCACTCCAGCACCTTCATCGCCGTGGACTTGCCCGCCGACATGATGAGCTCGTGCAGCTCGTCGATGATGAGCAGCGTGTTGCGCCCGATGGCGTTCGCGACACGCGGACGCGCCTCTTCGACGCGCAGGGACGAATTGACGCCGACGGCCGCGCACACGGCGTCCACGACGAGCTTGAAGGTCGGGGCGGCCGGAATGCGCACATAGCAGACCTGGAACTTCGCCTGGCGCTTGTATTCCTTCAGCGAGTGGGTCTTGCCGATCTGCGAGATGCCCGTGATGCGGGTGATGGCGTTGCGCTTGATCGAGAGGTCGCACGTCGACTTGACCTTGTGCCAGGTCGAAGTCTCGATGAAGACGTCGCCCATCATCTTCTCGCGCTCGGCCTCCAGCGCGAGGAAGCCGTCGATCTTCTCGACGACCTTCTCCAGCGCACCTTCGTACTTGCCGGCGAAGATGCGCGAGAGGGTCGCGCCCGAGTAGTCGATGAGCTTGCCCGTCTGCTCGAACGAGAGCGAACGCGTCTTGCCGAGGTTGAAGAGCCTGACGAAGCTCTCAAGCCCCTCATCGGTGATGCGTCCGTCCTGCACGTAGACCTTCATCGCCGTGCGGACGTTGTCCGCCGAGCGGTTCATGCCCTGCGACGGCGTCGCCGGGGTGAGGTCCCCGAAGTTCTCGGGGAGGAGTTCCATCTGTTGTGTTTCCATGGTTGTCTTGACCTTTCCTGTTGTGAATGAAATGATTAGCCGATGTCGTTCGGATCGATCGCCTCCTCCTCGCCGGATTCGGGAACCCAGTCGAGGTCGAGGTCGGCGGACTTGGTCCGCGTCAGTTCGTGCGCCTTCGCCGCGCCTACGGCCGCCCGGTGGGCGGGGTCGTAGCCGAGGATCTCCGTCGCATTCGCCGCGGCAATCGCCGCCTCCTTCTCGGCCATCTTCGTCCGGACGGCGCGCGTCTTGCGCATTTCCGCCGCGAAGGCCGCGTTGCGGATCCCGATGGAGCGCTTGATGCCCTCGAGGTCATCGTAGCGGTGCTCCTCGACGACATTGGCGCAGCCGACGAACTTGCCGGCCAGCGTCGCGACATACGCGAGCGTCGGTTCGAAGGGATTGATCCAAACGAGGTAGTTTTCGCCTCGCGTCAGGGTGCCGCCGCCAATGAGGCAGCCGTTGACCTCGACGTCCGTGAAGGTTGAGAGGTTCTTGTACCGGAGCTGCAAACGGTCGTTGCAATGGCAGTTCACGGCCAGTTCAACGCCCATGACCTCCAGCGCCGCGAAGCTCTCCGAACACTTCCACGACCGATCCGCCGCGCGCATGTTCCACGCCTCGTTCGGAGAGAGGCGGACGCGCTTCGTCTTGAGCGCACCCGACTCGATCGCCGCGAACTTCGCCGCCTGAATCGACGCGGGCTCGTTGTAGATCGAGTTGACCGGCTGCCACGTCGATGAACCGACGTCGAAGTAGAACGGCGCGACAAAACCCTGCTCGGCCCAGCCCTCGAGCGCGTGATTCTGCCGCGAGTTGATCGAGGCATACGCCGCGTCGATGAGCGTGCGGAAGTCGTAGTAGTCCATGAACGGGAACTTGATGCGCTCGCGGATGCCGGGGCGCGTCGGCTCCAGCGCGTCGACGATCTTCCGAAGGCGGTCATCCTGCTGCTGGATGCCGTAGGTGTATTCCGAATGCTCGTCGCGTCCGCCGCCGATCTGACCGGCCACGCCGGCAAGGCGGTTCTTGATGAGCGCGTGGAATCCCTCGAGGAGTCCCTTGTAACGCGGATTGCCCTTGCCTTGTCCCTTCGGGCCGCCTTCATAGAAGGAACCGGTGAGAATACCACCCGCGCCGAACTCGATGCGTCCCTCGCTCACCTGGTGAAGATGTTCCGCCCACGCGTTCTCGAGCGAGGCCGTGCCCTTCTCGCCCATAATCAAGACGCCCTCTTCCGGGATGCCGATGCGGTGGACGAGGTGGGCGATCAGGTAGCGCGTCCACTCGGTTTTCAAGGTCGAAAGCTTGCCCTCTTCCGCTTCGATGACTGGCTTCGGCAGATACGCGAAGAGCTTGGCGGTCGCGACGTCAATCATCGCCCACTCGACAACGCGCTGCGCCTTCTTGTTGCCGTGGAACGCGACCTTGTGCTCGTACCACATGTCGTCGATCTGGACGACGCGGCAGCTCTTCAGCCCCGCACGGGTGCGCTTCACCGTCGGCAGAAGGTCCATCTGCGCCTTCATGATGCCTTCCCGCGCCGCAACCAGGGCGAAGGCGTCTGGCTTGATGCGGTGGAGGTTGCGAAGCGTCCACCCCTTCGGCTGCAGGAGGTTGGGACCGTACGGACACGCCGTGTCGGGCGAGGGATAATACCCCTCGTGCTCGAGCGCGTACACGTCGCGCCAGGTGCCGAAGCCGGGAATCGTCTCACCGGCGCGAAGGCGCTCCAGAAGTTCCGTGTACGCCTGCGAGGTGACGCGCTGGTTGTTGAGGCAGAGACGCCACCAGTATTCCTTGAAGTCCGCGTTCGTCGCGAGACCGCCGACGAGCGCCTTGCGGAGCATGCGTCCGTCCATCAGCGAGGTCAGCGGCTTCTCTGGATCGAACTTCTTTTCAAGCTTGTAGAGGTTCGGGAGAGACATGCCGGAAAGCTGCGGGAGCATTTCTCGGATCTCGCGGACCGCCTTCGCCTTGTCGGTCGCGCGCATGAAGTGCGCGACGGCTTTGGCGCGGGCCTTGAGGACGCGGCTGTCTTCCGCGCCGAGGAGCTTGTGGACCTGGTCCAAGTCGCTCTCCTTGTAGGTGATGAGGGGGTTGTTCATCGTTTGCAATGGCCGTGCAAGTGAAGTGAACAGTTTTGAGTTGTAGTTGTAGAGCGGTGTTTAGAGCTTCTTCTTGAGGAGCTGGCTGTGGCGATTGCCGACGGCTTCCACCGACTTCTTGTAGAGGTTCTCCAGCACCTTGGAGACGCCTTCGAGCTTGTCCGTCTCAAGGTCGCCGAGGGCGCCTTCGATGACGAGGACGCGGTAGAGGTCGGCGAGAAGCCCTTCGACCGTCTTCGCGGCGAGGTCGCCATCGTGCGCGGCGGCTTCGGCCGCGAGCGCGAGACGCGCCTTCTCCTCGTTCGACTTGCGGCCCGCGCCTTCGCGCTTGCCGCCGAGATTCGACTTCGTCTTGGTGATGATGCCGTAGTCGCACATGATCTCGGTGAGACTCTTCGACTCAACCGTCGTCGAATAGGCGTCAATCGCCGCCAAACGCTGCTTGTCGGTGCCGTCGGCGAGTTCCTTTAGGTCCTGCTTCGCGCCGATCGACTTCTGCAGGAGCGCGAGATAACGGTAGCAGGTGGAGGTCCCGAACTCGACATTCTGGTCGAGCCAGGCATTGAAGGTTCCACCGCGCGAGACCTTCTCCTGAAAGAGCAGCATGCCGACTTGCAGGGCGGCGCGGACGGCGATGTTGCCCGCCTCCTTCGCGAGCCGGTGAAAGTAGTTGATGCGCCCGGCAACTTCCATCTCCGCGCCGGGGATCTTGAAGGTGAGGACCGTGTCGGTGGTTTTGGCGATTGCGTTTTTCATGGTGTTAGATGCGATTGTTGATGACATCGAGATAGCGGTGGATGGACTTGACATCGATCTGCCAGATGCCGAGGACCTTGACGGCCGTGAAGGTTCCGTCGTCAATACGGCTCTGGATCGGTGCCTTCGTCTTCGTGTTGAAGACGATGCGGGCCTCGTCAATCGTGATGTCCTCGCGGCTGTAGGCGTCGAGTCGGTCACGAATGCGGGCGATGGTAGGCTTGTCAGTATCTTTTGCCATAGGTTTTGGGTCTATGATAGGTGCGGGGCCGCTTGGGCGGCTTAATGAACGGATACACGGACGGACCTCCTGGAGCGGATGGCTCCGCAGGCGACGAGCTGGTCGGCGAGTGCCGGCGAGCAGACGCGGTTGCGGCACATCACCTCGCGGATGTGGTGCCGGGAATAAGGCGCGCCGCCGGGACCGACGCACGCGCGGCCAATTTCGGAATAGTTCATCATATCAGTATCTCCCCCAAGAGAAGTCTTTGTGAATCGGGTGAAGCGACTCCCAGCGCGCCTTCGCGAACTTGTGCTGCTCCGGTGTCCACGACTGCGACGCCTTCCAAAGCGCGTCGCGATCTCCGTCCTGCGCGGCAATGACGGCCAGCCGCTGCTCGCGCGTCAATCCGAATGAGTCGCGGCGCTCAACCTTCGGGCACTCGGCCTTCGGCGGCTTGACCACCGGATGCTTGGCACGGTAGCGCTTCTTGCGGCACTTGCTCGAACAAGTCAACGCCGTGCACCGCGAGGCCGTGAACACCTTGCCGCAGACCACGCAGGCCTTCAGCCACGGGGACGCGACACTCTTGTCCGTACCGCAGCCCGTCTCGGGCGCGGCGGGTAACAGCGGCTTGGAGACTCCGCGCCCGGGGACGGGCGGCGGTACGGTGTTCGCCTCCCGCTTCGCACGCTCCTTCGCCATCTGGCGCAGCGTCATCTCGCGCTTCATGCAGGTGTGGGAGCAGTACTTCGTCATCCGCTTGCCGATGCCGACTTCGAAGGTCTTGCCGCACCGTGCGCAGACGCCCTGGCGAACGACCCGCCGCGCCCTGCGGCGCTCCATCTGCGTGCGGTTGTACTCGGCCATCTTCTCGGGATGGCTCTCGCGGTACTTGCGCTGGTACTCGCGATCGTATTCGCGGCGATGGCTCACCGTGCGTCTCCCTTCGTACCGCGAGCCGTCCTCGGCCGCGGCGTTGTCCCGCCATTAAAGCCAGCGCAAGCGTCCGAGCAATAGCCCCAGTACCCGCTCTGCCCTTCATCGTTGAACTGACATCCGCAGACAAAGCAGCGGTGAAGATGACTCGTCAGTTTAGGCATGAGCCGCCTCCTTCCATTGTTCGCGCTCAACTTCATCGAGCGCGTTCTTCGCGATCTCGTGCGTGCGCTTGATCCAGCGCTTCTGATACACGTTGAGACCGTCCGTGTTGAAAGCCGCGAGACGCATTCTGACGCACTTGAGCGCACTCTTGAGTCGTTCATTGTGCATCACTTGTCCTCCAGCTTCGCGATCTCGCGCGGCAGAAAGCCACGGCGTCCGGTGCGAGTGCCCGAGAGATGACGGATGTACTCTTTCATCGCCTTCACGGCAACCATGAACGCCGTCACCTTGCCGCGATGCACCGTCATCTCAACCGCAACATTGCCATTGTCGTAGATTGTCACCGTGCAGAAGCCGTCGTCATCAGCAACCTCGCACGAAAACACGCGCTCGCCGATCTTGACCTTGGCGACGCTGACGTTCTTCGACGAGACGTGCTCAATGCGAAACGGCCCGATCATGAACGGATTGTACTGCGGCTTAGATTCATCCACCCCGTCGAAACCGCCGGGGAGATTGAGAGAGGGAATGTTGCTCACAGTCCACCTCCGATCAGCAGATAGGCGATGACCGACGCGAAGACGCCATTCATGAACCAGATGGCGCACATCTTGATAACGTTGATTTCCATTGTGTTTGACCTTTCCTGATGTTGGTTTGATATAATGTTTAGCGTATCTTCACGGGCGCCCTTCCGCGCTGAATCAAGCTTCGCGCGGGTCTGTTTAATCGTCTCGTGCACCCGAATCGCGAATGGCTTCTCGCCGTCTTTCTGCGGCAGAACCGCGTTGAGGGCATCCCAATCAATAGGCACAACTCGAAGAGGCCTTGTCATGGGCACTCGTATGGATTTGACAGGCAGGGGGTCGAGAATGTATGTATCGGACAAGCCAGGCGTTTTGTCGTGGCTTGCCTCCTGCACTTGTTGAGTAGTCTTTTCCATTGTCTTGACCTTTCCTTGTTCCGGATTAAAGCTTACGCGATGCCGCTGCCTGGCAAATGACACCGATATCGAAGAAGTCGTATTTCCCTGCCGACATCGACGGCTCCGGGTTGGGCGCCGTCCTGTAGAAATCGTAAACAGCCTCCGCGTATCTTTTCTCTGCCATGCGCAGTCTACGCTTGGCATTTTCATGTTTGCTCATCATTGTCTTGACCTTTCCTGTTTCGTCCGTTTGACCGAAAGCCTCGCCTTGTGATATACTTGCGCTCGCTTTGTCGCGTGACAAGTGGTAGTGTATCAAATTGTGCACACGCTGTCAACTGGGTGTGCATAGAAATATACAAATTCTTGATGAGCATTTTGAGTGACAGATTACGCGAACTTCGCGGACCGACTTCGCAAGCCGAGATGGCACGAGCCCTTGGCATTCAGCGAACGCAGTGGATTAAGTATGAGAACGGTATAACTGTTCCTGGCGCGGACATCCTCGCGAACATCTGCCGCGTACACGCTTGCTCGGCGGATTGGCTACTGGGGATTGAAAGACGCAGCGCATCCGTCACCGTGAACGGCTCCGGCAATGTGGTTGCCGCGGGTACGGGTGCCAAGGCCGCGAAGACCGTTTGCAAGGACTGTGCAAAATGTCCGCACAAGGCCTTCCACACCGCCGTTTTGAAGGCTCAAAAGGCACTTTAAGCCGATAACTTCATATAATATCTGAAATCAGTTGATTTCCGTTTCCCACTGTGGGAAATGAAAATCAACTGATTCTGTTGTTTTAGTTGAAATAGCCAAAATGACATGCTTCAAATTCCAGGGCTATGACAATCTGAAAATATGATATAATACGATTCCACAGGAGGAAGGAGGTCAGACATGAAAAAGGTCATAAGAATTGTCTTCTCGGGAGTCTGCGGCATTGGCATGGCAGACGGCCTTCGTTCGATCTACAGGACAAACCCTCCCGTTTCCATCCCCGACATCCTCACGAACAGCGAAGCAGCAGACGAAGATGCCGGCGCTCTTGCTGGCGACTGGCAAACGGTTGCCGCAGACATTTCCTCCGCCTACCGTCGTCGGATGGAGGTTGAGCATGTCTAAGCCGACACAGATGGTCAAGAGCGTTTCTGCCGTCAAGGCTTTTTGCCGCGAGTTTATCGCACGGTTCTGTGCGCCTGCCGATATTGTACTCGATCCCCACCATCAGGGTATCGGGCGTCACTTTGCGGCGGTCGGCAAACTCGTTTCTTCCGCTGCAGAGACTTTTGCCGCGCAACATCCGGAGATCCCCTCCTGGCAAGCCGCAAAGCGGTAACACGCCGATAACTTCATATAATATCTGGAATCAGTTGATTTCCGTTTCTCACTGTGAGAAATGAAAATCAACTGATTCTGTTGTTTTAGTTGAAATAGCCAAATTCGGCTTAATCAACTGATTTCAAGTTTGTTTCACAAACCGACTGAAGAATAGTATTGTGCTTCGGGTCGATTTGCGATAATACCCGCGTGTCTTGACCGGATACATGGCGACACCGGCTGCATCGCCATCCTGAAAAGGCAGCCACAATTTCAGTTAACAGGTAATAGTGAATAACGAATAGGTTGATGGATATGGACGGAATCTCTCTGACAATCGGCGGCGCGGCGCTCACGACCTTGGGCGGCATCATTGGTGCCGTGATGAAGGCGTACACCTCGCGCAACCAGCGCACGGAGATCACCCCGAGTCCCCTCTCCATCGAACAGACCGCCTATCAGGCGGCGATGAAGGACAACAACCGGGACCACGAAAACCTCTTCTCCCGGATGTCATCCGTCGAAAAGGACGTCGCGGCGATCAAAGCCGACAATGTCGCACAGAACCGCATTTTGGATCGTATGGCCAATCAGATCGAGAAGCTGTACGATCGCATTATTTGCGGCGGAAAGAAGGTGGTGAAGTAATGGAAGTCTACGAACAGCTGGCGATCAAGCGCGCCCTCGAGGTGCTGGACACCCTACCCGCCGGAATCGGCGAAGGGCCTCTCTTCGACCAGGTCGAACGGATGCAGACCTTGAAGCTCACGCAGGACGAGCGCGAGCGGATCGTGAAGACGATGAAGGACAAGGGCTGGGTCTACGACTTCAAGAACAAGCTCACCGACCGCGTCATGCTCTGCATCACCGAAGCCGGGCGCGTCGCAATGATGGGTCTCTAAAGCTTATGCCGATCAAGAAAACGAGAACCGATGCCTGGGAATCAGGCCTGACGCCCGAAGCGGTGTCGAAGCTCTATGCCCTTGTCGGCAATCTCTCTTATAACGCGGCGGTCGTCGCGGCGAAGGAGCAGCTCCAGATCGACCTTCCCTCCTCGGCGAGCTTCTACCGCTTCCTGGAGCGGATGCGCGAGGAAGACGCCGCGCTCCGCCTCGCGAAGGCAACGCAGGTCTCGCGCGAAGTCGGCGTGATCGCCGGGAACGCCGGCATCAGCGACTCCGACCTCATACGCTCCCTCCAGTCAATGGGCGCGGAAGCCGCCCTCAACGGCTCCCTCGATGACGCGGCGAAGCTCATCCAGATGGCGACAGGCCTCTCCCACGCAATGAACCGCACGGAAGAGCTCCGCATCGCCAACGAGAAGCTCAAGATCCTTCAGGCGAAGGAAGCGAAGGTCGTCGACGCCGCCCAGGACGAAAAGCTCACCGACGCCGAGCGCGTCGAGAAGATCAAGGGCATCTTCGGCTTGAGGTAAATTTCCCTAATGACACGATGAAACGGCCTATGGCAAAACCCATCCCGATCTTGAACGAAATCCTCCTTCCCTGGCAGCGGGCCTGGGTGGCGGACTCGTCCCGCTTCAAGATCGGGATGTGGTCGCGCCAGACGGGCAAGTCGTTCTCCACCGCCTGCGAGGCGACGACGGACTCCGCCGGGCAGCCCGCCCATTCGTCGAACCTCTGGGTCGTTCTCTCGGCCGGCGAACGCCAGGCGCTCGAATGGATGCAGAAGGCCCGCAAGTGGGCCGAGGCCATCAAGTGCACGGTCGACTCCTATGACGAGCTGCGCGACAGCGCGAACGCGCTCATCAGCCGGGCGGAGATCAAGTTCTGGAACGGCGCGCGAATCGTCGCCATCCCGGCGAACCCCGACACGGCGCGCGGCTATTCCGGCAACCTCATCCTCGACGAGTTCGCCATCCACGAGAAGCCC
>CAMAHK010000083.1 GCA_945834475.1 uncultured Verrucomicrobiota bacterium | reverse complement strand
CGCCGAGGGTAGTGCGGGACTCGCCCGTGCGAGAGTAGGACGCTGCCGGCTTTTTTGTTTCTTCCGAGGGCTCGTATCGACTATGGTTGATCCTGCGGTATTTATGGCTGACCCGACGTGGGCATCAGCAATTTCGTCAATGACGCCTCCTTCTCGGACGCGTCACTTGCCGACGCATGAAGATTGTGCCCCAATTGAAATCTCATCGGCAACAGGCCATTTGCGTGCTGGCGGTACTCTTGGCCGAATGGCTGGCTATGAGGAGCGTCAGGGCCAGATTGACATGACGGGGGCCATTGCCAATGCCTTCAATGCGCGGGAGCATTTGATGATCGAAGCGGGGACAGGTGTCGGAAAATCACTGGCCTATCTTGTGCCATCAATTCTTTGGGCGTGGACGAACGATACGCCAGTTATTGTTTCAACCGCGACGCGGAACTTGCAGAGTCAGCTGATGAATTCGGACATCCCTCGCGCCACGGCGATTCTCGGGGACGATGCGCTGAAATGCAAGGTAGCGCTCCTGAAAGGGCGGACGAACTACCTGTGTCTCAAGTCCGTCGATGAATATTTTGCAGCCGGCTACTGGACGCTTCCGTCTGACGAGCAGGATTTGATGCCGGGTTTTATCGCATGGCTCAAGGCGACGCCGGACGGAGACCTTGATGGTTACGAGGGATTGGATCGTGTTCACTTGTCCCGTCCCGGTGACGAATGCAGCGGTCGGCGGTGCCCGTTCTACAACCAGTGCTTTGTCTATAAGGCTCGGCAACGTGCGGCTGAGGCGCATCTCATTATTGCGAATCATTCGCTCGTTCTGGCGGAGGCGACTTCGCCAGGGAGCGGGATTTTGCCGGCTTACGGGCGGATTGTCTTTGACGAAGCTCATAACCTGGAGGAGATTGCGACGGAACAGCTCGGGAATGAATTTTCCTTGCCGGCGCTGAGTCGTGTGCTCCGACGGCTGCTTCGTCATCATAAGGAAGCCGCCCCACGCGCGGCAGAAGTGAATCGCGCGGCGGACGAGTATCTGACGTTTCTCGGCAAGCTGTTGCCGCCGAAGCGGGACGTCATCCGCTACGATGCGGCGCGGTTCTATTGGAAAGACCTGGATCGCTTCGCGGAACTCCAGCGTGCCTTCGAACGTCCTCTTCTTGAACTCGTCAACTACTTGCACGATCAGGCGGATGCGACGGAAGACGCCGACGCGGCGGTGAAGCTGGAGTCTGACGCAAACCGCCTCATCTCGATTGCGAACGAGGCGGCCTTCGTGGTGAAGGGCGAGAAGGATACACACGCCTATTGGGTCGAGCGCGTGAAAACGGAACGCCGGAAGACGTATATCCGTCTTGTTGCGGCGCCACTTTCGATCGCACATGCGATGGAGGAACTTTTCTACACGGCGAAGGATTCCGTCATTCTCTCGTCCGCCACCCTGCGCATCGGCAATGATTTTCGCTACATGGCGAAGCGGTTGGGGTGCGTCGAACGCTTCAAGATGCTGACGGCGGAGTCGCCCTTCGATTACTTGCGTCAGTCCCTTGTGCTGGCGGTGGACTGCTTGCCCGATCCGGCGACGGATCCGACTTCGTATTCGCTCGAACTGTCGTGGCTCTTGAAGGAGCTCTTTGTGACGACGCGCGGACGGGCGCTTGTTCTTTTCACGAGCTACGAAATGATGAATGCCGTCGCTTCCTGTGCGCGTCAACCGTTGGAAGAGGCAGGTTTTCAGCTTCTTGTACAGGGGGATGGCCTTTCGCGTGAAGCGATGACTGAGGCTCTGAAGGATGCGGGAGGGCTGTTACCCGCCGCGGCCGAGGGCTGCCCGCGGTACGGCGGGACGATTCTCTTCGGTGCGCAGAGTTTTTGGGAGGGCGTGGATGTTGCGGGCGCTGCGCTTTCGTGCGTGGTGCTGACGCGGCTTCCGTTTGCGCAGGTCGGCGATCCGATTGTCGAGGCGCGAAGCGAGAAGATTGAGCGCGATGGCGGTTCTCCGTTCCGCGACTATGCGCTCCCCGAAGCGGTGATTCGTTTTCGTCAGGGATTCGGACGACTGATCCGCACGAAGTCCGATCGTGGCGTCGTCGTTATTACCGATCCGCGCATCGTCACGAAGAATTACGGGGCCAGCTTTCGCCGCTCGATTCCGACATCGGTGCACACCGTGACGGAGTCGGACGATCTGATGGTGCGGGTCGGAGAATTCATGGGCAGGGACGGTTTTCATGAAACATGAGATTCTTCTCGTCGACGACGATCCGTTGCTGCTCAGGAGCCTGTCCGTCGTTCTGCAGGAGGCGGGGTACGCCGTCCGTACGGCAGAATCTGGCGCGAAGGCCTTGAAGGCCGTGCAAGAACATCAGCCTGACCTGATTCTCCTCGATGTCATGATGCCGAAGATGGACGGGCTGGATGTCTGTCGGCGATTGCGCGAGAACAGGGCGAAGATGCCCATCGTCTTCCTGACCGCGTTGGAGACACCGGAGGACGAGATGCGGGGACTCGCAGCCGGCGGAGACATTTACATTCCGAAGACGACGCCGGACGAACTTCTGCTGGCGCGACTGTTGGCCGTCTTTCGCCGATGTGAGGATCGGTCTGAAGAGGGGCGTTTGTTTTCGTTTGGGTCGTGTCAAATCGATGCGCAGAAGATGACGATCCTTAAGCCCTCGGGGCAGACGGTTCTCTTGACCGACCGCGAGCTTTATCTCTTACGTCAGTTCGCGTCCCATCCCCATGAGGTGTTTACCCGCGATGCTCTGTCGACGTGGTTGTGGGGACGGACGGCCTTGCCGGACGACAACTCCCTGTCGGTCGCCATCTATGCGTTGCGCAAGAAACTGGGTTCCGCGGGAGATCGGATCGTGGCTTTGCGCGGACGCGGATATGCATACCGTCCATAGCCGATTTGTGATATAATTAACGCCACTTTACGAAAGAAGGCATTCAATGATTGATATCAAGAAACTGAGGGACGATTTTGACAACACGGCCGCACAGCTTGCGCGTCGCGGCGTGGAGAAGGAGCGCCTTGAAAAGGCCCGTGATCTCGATGCGAAGCGCCGCGCACTCGTGGGCGAGACGGAGACGCTGAAGGCGAAGCGCAACGCAGCGTCGAAGGAGATCGGAAAGGTCGCAGCGGCCGGCGGCGACATCGCGGCGGCGAAGGAAGAGATGCGCAAGGTCGGCGACAGCATTGCCGAGATCGACAAGGAATTGGCGACGGTCGACCACGATCTCCGTGAGACGCTCCTGATGATTCCGAACATTCCCGCCCCGGAAATTCCGACGGGCATGGACAGCGCGGCCAACGTTGTCGTCAAGACCGAAGGCACGTGGACCGATCCCGACTTCAAGATCCCGACACATATCGAGATCGGCGAGAAACTCGGCATCTTCGATTTCCCGCGCGGCGTGAAGCTGACGGGCACGGGCTTCCCGATCATCCTCGGACAGGGCGCGAAGCTCCAGCGTGCGCTGATTCAGTACATGCTCGATCTCCACTGCCAGAAGCAGGGCTACACCGAGATGTTGCCGCCGTTCGTCGTCAACAGCGACTCGATGACGGGTACGGGTCAGCTCCCGAAGTTCGCTGAAGACCTCTATCACTGTCAGATCGACGACTTCTGGCTCATCCCGACGGCGGAAGTCCCGGTCACGAACTACTATCGCGACGACATCCTCTCGGGCAAGGACCTTCCGATCAAGCTCACGGCCTACACGCCGTGCTTCCGCCGCGAGGCAGGCTCGGCCGGCAAGATGACGCGCGGCATGCTCCGCGTCCACCAGTTCGACAAGGTCGAGATGGTGAACTTCGTGCATCCCGATACCTCGTTCCAGCAGCTCGAGATTCTGCGCGAGGAAGCCGAAGAGGTTCTCAAGACGCTCGGCCTCCACTACCGCGTCCTCCAGCTTTGCTCGGGTGACATGGGCTTCTCGGCGGCGAAGTGCTACGACCTGGAGCTCTGGGCGCCGGGCGAACAGCAGTGGCTCGAAGTCTCGTCCTGCTCGTGCTTCACCGACTACCAGGCGCGCCGTCTCAACTGCCGCTTCAAGGATGCGGACGGCAAGACGAAGCTCGTCCACACGCTGAACGGTTCGGGCGTAGCGTTGCCGCGTCTGATGGTCGCGCTCCTTGAGCAGCACCTCAATGCCGATGGCTCGGTGACGATTCCGGAAGTGCTTCGTCCGTACATGAACGGACAGGAGAAGCTTCTTCCGGCATGAAACCGATCACGCCCTCTGCCGATCCCTACGGCGAACTGACGCCGAAGAAAGGACTTCCCGCCGGACTGAAACAGCGTTTCCCCGATCGCGTTCTGATCATGACGACGGATCGCTGTTTCGGTTCGTGCGCCCATTGCACACGGAAGTTCATTCTGGGCCAGTCGCCGGTGGTCGAGACGGAGGACCAGCTGGCGGCGTGTGTCGATTTCGTCAAGAAGCATCCGAAAGTGCGCGACGTATTGCTCTCGGGCGGAGATGTGCTGACTCTTTCGGATGCGCAGGTGACGCGTTTCGTCGACGCGTTTGCCGCGCTGGACCAGATTGAGGTCGTCCGCATCTGTACGCGGGCGCCCGTCGACAATCCTGCACGCATCACCGATCGCCTCGCGAAGCTGCTCGCACGCTCGAAGAAGGTCTGGGCCAACGTCCATATCAACACGGTGGCTGAGGCGAAGAAGGCGGCTGCGGCGTGCGCGAAGCTTGTGGATCGCGGCATCCCGGTTTCTTCGCAGACGGTTCTTCTGCGTCGGTTGAACGATACGCCGCAGAAGATGCTTGCGCTCCTGCAGGCGCTTTCTGCCGCACGTATCCGTCCGTATTACGTCTTTCAGTGCGATCCTGTCGCGGGCCTGGTCGAGCGCTTTTCCGTGCCGCTCGAGACGGCCCGCAAAATTGAGTCTTATTGCGCCGAGCGCATCGGGGGCCTTGCTCTCCCTCGCTTTGTGATGGACCTTCCCGGAGCCCCGCGCAAGCAGCCGATCTAGTCGGCGTGTTTTGATATAATATCCGTCAAATATGAAGTGTGAATTGTGCCATAAGGCGGAGGCGACTGAGGCGATCCTCCGCGACGGGAACGAAGACGACGAGCTCTACGTCTGCGCGGCGTGCGCGAAGGCGGAGAAGGCGAAGCATCAGCGGCAGAGCCAGAGGACGCGCAAGGTGACGGGGTTGCCGCCCGGCGTCTCGATGAGCATTACTGAAATTTCCCGCTCGCCCGACGGCGAGACGACCTCCGAGGACGTGACGGACGATCCGCCGCCGATCATCGGCGCGATCATGGATGCGTTCAAGGACATGGTCGGCGGAATGGAGAAGACGGTCGAGGAACATCAGCGCCGGAAGAAAAAGGTAGAGACGTTCGAGCTCCCCGCGAGCCGGGCATCCGCTGCGTTCCGCATCAAGAACGGATTCCATCTCGAGGGGCTCCATCTCCTCGGCGAACTCGACGCGACGAAGCGGGCGATGCATGCGCTCGGTCTCGATCTTGTCGGCACGTGTGCGGACGGTGTCAACGAGACGGGGCACGTCTACCGGCTCACCTACCGCGGTTCGTCGGAACGCGCCAAGCGCGTGGCCGAAGACCTGCTGCGCGAGGAGAAGAACGCGCGCATCCGCCTCAAGGAAGAGCTGCCGCGCGTCTTCGGCGACTCGCTCTGCCGCGCTCTCGCGATCTTGAAGAACTGCCGCCTCCTGTCGGCAGGCGAACTCTTCGACCTTCTCTCGCCGATGCGCCTGGCGGCGAAGGAGAAGATGCTCGACGGCATCACGCTCGCCGAGATCGAACGGATGATGAACGACCAGGACCTCTCGAATTCGGAGGACCGGCTCTCGCAGGACGAGCGTGACCGCGTCGATGCGGAACGCGCCGACGAGATGAACAAGCGCTTTGAGGAGGTGATGCTCGATGACGTTCTCTAAAAATGCCGCGACGGCGCTCAACGCCGCGTCCAGCTGCGCCCGTCAGCTCGGGCACGACCACGTCGGCTGCGAGCACATTCTCCTGTCGATCCTGGCGATTCCGAACTGCCAGGCCGTGACGCGCTTCAAGGCGCTCGGACTCGCGCCCGAGGACCTTTCCGAGTCGATGCGCCAGATGATCCAGGGTGAAGCCGCCGGCACACTGCAGCGCGGACAGCTGCCGATTTCGGCACGGACGCGCAAGGTCGTCGAAATGGCCGGACTCGACGCGGGCAAGGACAATCAGGTTGACACTGTCCATCTCGTCCTCGCGATGCTCCGCGAAGGCGAGAACGTCGCCGCGCAGCTTCTTTTCAACGCGGGCGTGACGGTCGAAAAGTTCATCGCCGCAGGAGCGCAGAATGACGTACCATCGCCGTCCTCGGCGACTGGCGAGGACGGGGAAGAGGGGCGTGGTGGCGAGAACTCTGATAGCTCGGAAGCGCCGCGGGCGGGGACGCACCGCGGTACGGAAAAGCAGCAGAAGACGCCGACGGTTAATGCGTTTGGGCGCGATCTCACGGACCTCGCGCGGCACGGACAGCTCGATCCCGTGATCGGGCGCACGAAGGAACTTCGCCGCATCGTGCAGATTCTCTCGCGCCGTACGAAGAACAACGCCGTCCTTATCGGCGAGGCAGGCGTTGGCAAGACGGCTGTCGTCGAGGGACTCGCCCTCGCGATCCATCGCGGCGAAGTGCCGGAGCGGATGCAGGCGAAGCGCGTCGTCGCGCTCGACATGGCGCGGCTTGTCGCGGGTACGCAGTACCGCGGCCAGTTCGAGGAGCGGCTCAAGAAGGTCATCGACGAGACGAGGCGGGCGGGGAACATCATCCTCTTTCTCGACGAGATTCACACGATGGTTGGCGCGGGTGGCGCGGAAGGCGCGATGGACGCGGCGAACATCCTGAAGCCCGCGCTGGCGCGTGGCGAGCTGCAGTGCATCGGCGCGACGACGCTCAAGGAATATCACAAGTCGATCGAGAAGGACGCCGCGCTCGAGCGCCGGTTCCAGTCCGTTCAGGTCGACGAGCCGACAGTTGCCGACACGATCGAGATTTTGAAGGGCATCGCCCCGAAGTACGCCGAGTACCACACGGCGAAGTACGCGCCCGAGGCCTTGCGTGCGGCGGTCGAGCTGACAGCCCGCTACCTGCCGGCGCGGCAGCTCCCGGACAAGGCGATCGACGCGATGGATGAGACGGGCGCGCGGCTTCGCGCGGCGGCGAGTGCGCGGCCGAAGAAGCTCACCGAGATGCAGGAGAAGATCGACGTCCTTCGGGGACAGAAGGACGCCGTCGTCAAAACGGGCGACTTCGACTCTGCGGCGAAGTTCCGCGAGGAGCTCCGTCAGGCGGGAGCGGCGTTTCAGGAAGAGCTCAAGAAGTGGAAGGAAAGCCACGCCGAGTCGGAGATCGAAGTCTCCGAGAACGACGTTGCCGAGACGGTCGCGTTGATGAGCGGTGTGCCGGTCGAGAAGATGAACGCGACGACGGCCGAGAAGCTGCTCGGCATGGAGAAGTCGCTCGGCGAGGCGGTGATCGGACAGGAACCCGCG
Organism: uncultured Verrucomicrobiota bacterium; assembly: GCA_945834475.1. Lineage (GTDB taxonomy): Bacteria > Verrucomicrobiota > Kiritimatiellia > RFP12 > UBA1067 > UBA1067. The sequence continues at coordinate 3,689 of CAMAHK010000083.1, read as the reverse complement.
ATCAAGGCGATCGCCCGGGCGCTCCGCCGCAGCCGTGCGCTGATGGCCGACCCGAAGCGTCCCATCGGCTCGTTCCTCTTCCTCGGTCCGACGGGCGTCGGCAAGACGCATCTCGCGAAGATGCTGGCCGAGAAGGTGTACGGCGACGACAAGGCGCTCATCACGATCGACATGACGGAGTTTCAGGAGAAGTACTCCTCGTCGCGTCTCGTCGGCGCGCCGCCCGGCTACGTCGGATACGATGAGGGCGGACAGCTCACCGAGAAGGTGCGGCGGCGTCCGTATTCGGTCGTCCTCTTCGACGAGTTCGAGAAGGCGAACGGCGATGTCTGCAACATGCTCCTGCAGATTCTCGACGACGGACGCCTTACCGACGGCCAGGGCCGTGTGATCGACTTCCGGAACACAATCATCATCTGCACGGCGAACCTCGGCTTCGACTTCGCGCGCGAAGGACATTCGCTCGGCTTCGCGAAGGACACGGTCGAGACGAGCTACGAGATGCTCAAGGAGAAACTCCTCGCCGAATCGAAGCGTGCGTTCCGTCCCGAACTCCTCAACCGCTTCGACGAGACGGTCGTCTTCAAGAAGCTGGAGAAGGCGGACATGAAGGGCATTCTCGCGCTTGAGCTCAAGAAGCTTCAGGCGCGGCTCAAGGATTCGCACATCTCGCTCTCGCTCGATGCGAAGGCGACGGACTTCCTCGTCGAGAAGGGCTACGACAGCCAGCTCGGTGCGCGTCCCCTGCGCCGCGTGATCCAGGACTACGTCGAGGATCCGCTCGCGGATCTCGTCCTCGCCGGCAAGGCGAAGCCGCGGCTCCGCGGCAAGCTGGCGAAGGATGGGAAGGGAATTAGGTTTTAGGTGAAGGTGCGAGGTGAAGGTGAACAGCGGCGTTCATAATTCTCGGCGTGTTGCGGCGTTTATCGTGGCGCGGTGGCTGATGACGAAGGACTTTCCGGCGAACTTGTTGCCGGAGGGACAGGACCGCGCGTTCGTGCAAGATCTCGTCTACACGGTCATCCGACGGCTGCGGCCGCTCCGGCGCATTCTCGGCGGGTTCCTGAAGACGTGGCCGAAGGGCGAGCTCGAGGCGCTTCTTTATGTCGGCGCGGCGCAGATTCTCTATATGCCCGAGGTGCCGGATTTCGCGGCGGTCAACGAGACGGTCAACGCGGCGAAGGCCTGCGAGAACAAGTCGATCGCCAAGGTCGTCAACGGGGTGCTCAGGAACCTGCTGCGCAACCAGGCGTCGCTGACGCTTGGGACGGAGCTGGAGACTTTTCCGACGTCGATCGGGAAGCGGTGGACGGCGCGGTTCGGGATGGAGAACGCCGAGAAGCTTGCGGCGCATCATAACGCGCCCGCCGAGACGTATCTCGCGCGCAAGGATGGCACGTTTGTGACGCTCGAGCGGGGTGTGAAGGTGACGGACGTTCCGGGTTTTGCGACGGGTGAGTTTATCGTGCAGGATCCCGGCACGGCACTGGCGATCGAGCTGCTCGATCCGAAGCCGGGCGAGACGGTGCTCGACGCCTGTGCGGCACCGGGCGGCAAGACGGTGCAGATCGCCTGGCGCGGCGCGGCCGTGACGGCCTGCGAGGTCAATCCGAAGCGGCGGGCGCGCCTCGTTGAGAACCTCAAGCGGCTGGGATTGGCTGTTGAGGTGGTGGAAGCCGTACCGCGGTGCGTCTCGCCCGCGGTGTCGCCAAGTTCTCTGTTACCCGCCGCGGGCGAGACGCACCGCGGTACGGAGTTCGCCAAGGTCCTCGTCGATGCTCCGTGCTCAAACACGGGCGTGTTCCGGCGGCGTCCGGACGCGCGGTGGAACTGGAGCGTCGAGAAGCTCGCGGAGCTCGTGAAGCTGCAGGCGGAGATCCTCGACCGCTGTGCGCCGCTCGTGGCTCCGGGTGGGACGCTTGTCTACTCGACGTGCTCGAACGAGCCCGAGGAGAATCTCGATCAGGTGAACGCCTTCCTGGTGCGCCATCCCGAGTTCACGCTTGCCGCGACACGCGAGTCGGTCCCGTACGAGACAAATCACGACGGGGCCTTTACCGCCGCGCTTGTCAGGGGATAGACGCGAAACAATTTATAACAACGATAGAAGAGAGACGATTATGGCAGGTGAATATCAGTTCAGTTTGATTGACGTCACGAAACAGCAGGGGACGAAGACGATCTTGAAGGACGTCAACCTCTCATTTTTCTACGGTGCGCATATTGGTGTCATTGGTGGCAACGGCGCCGGTAAGTCGTCGCTCCTCAAGATTCTCGCGGGACTCGACACCGACCTCATGGGCACGGTGCAGGTTGCGAAGGGGACGAAGGTCGGGTATCTCCCGCAGGAGCCGGTTCTCGACGATTCCAAGACCGTCCTTGAGACGGTGATGGAAGGCGTCAAGGACGCGCAGGACATGGTGACACGCTATGAGGACCTCTGCTGTGAGCTGGACGATCCGAAGGCCGCCGCCGAGATGGAGCGCCTGCAGGAGATCATCGACGCGAACGACTATTGGAACCTCGAGAACCTCGTCGAGCGCCGCATGGCCGACCTCGGGTGTCCCGACGGCGGCAAGTCCGTCGGCGTTCTCTCGGGCGGCGAGCGTCGCCGCGTCGCGATCTGCCGCCTGCTCCTCTCGAATCCCGACGTCCTGCTCCTCGACGAACCGACGAACCACCTTGACGCCGAGACGACGTTCCGCCTTGAGGCGTACCTGAAGGAGTTCAAGGGCACGCTCATCGTCGTCACGCACGATCGTTACTTCCTCTCGGACGTCACGGATTGGATTCTCGAGCTCGACCACGGCATCTGCTATCCGTACAAGGGCAACTACGAAGAGTGGCTCAAGCAGAAGGAGGCAATGCTCGCGCGCGAGGCGAAGGTCGAGAAGTCGCGTCAGAAGATGCTCGAAAACGAGCTCAAGTGGATTCAGACGAATCCCTCGGGACGCCACGCGAAGGCGAAGGCCCGTGTCGAGCGCTACGAGGAACTGCAGAAGCAGGAGGTCAATACGCGCGAGGACGATCTCGTCATTCGCATCCCGCCGGGCCCGCGGCTCGGCAACCTCGTCGTCCGCGCCGAGCACGTCAAGATGGCGTTCGGCGACCAGGTGCTCTACACCGACCTCAACTTCGACTTGCCGCGCGGCGGCATCGTCGGCGTCATCGGCGCGAATGGCGCCGGCAAGACGACGCTCTTCAAGCTCATTACGGGACAGCTCCAGCCGGTCGAAGGCACGTTCACGGTCGGCGAGACCGTCAAGCTCTCGTACGTCGACCAGACGCGCAGCGAGCTCAAGCCTGACGAGACCGTCTACGAGGCGATTACGGGCGGCGGCGAATTCGTCAAGCTCGCGGGTTCGACGATGATGAACGGCCGTGCGTACTGCTCGCGCTTCAACTTCCGCGGACCCGAACAACAGAAGAAGGTCGGTGTCCTCTCGGGCGGCGAACGCAACCGCGTCCATCTCGCGAAGCTCCTCACCTCGGGCGGCAACCTCCTCCTTCTCGACGAACCGACGAACGACCTCGACGTCGCGACACTCCGTTCGCTCGAAGAGGGCCTGCAGGAGTTCGGCGGCTGCGTGATGGTCGTTTCGCACGACCGCTGGTTCCTCGACCGCATCGCGACGCACATCCTCGCCTTCGAGGGCAAGGGCAAGACGACGTGGTTCGAGGGCAGCTAC
>CAMAHK010000082.1 GCA_945834475.1 uncultured Verrucomicrobiota bacterium | reverse complement strand
GCGTGAGCGTATGGTTGCCGAGCGCGTGTCCACGCTCGACGAGGTCGCGCACCTGGTCCCACGTCATGTACTTCGCGTCATCGGTCCCGATCCGAGACGGGATGATGTTGAAAATCGCCTTGATCCCGTACTTGTCAAGAACAGGCGCGGCGACCTCGTACTGATCAACCGTTCCGTCATCAAACGTAAACGCAATCGCCGCCCGCTTCCCCTCGGGAAATTCCGGGAGTGCTGGACGCGGCGTTTTCAGGAGATGCGCAAACGGCCGCAGCGTGAAGGACTCGGATGTGCCAAGCCGGCTCCACTTGCGCTTGATCGTTTCATAATCGTCATCGGGCGTTGCCTTGAACGGCGCCGTTCGTCCGAGGCCCTGGTAGAGACCCCAGTTCATGTGCGGACCCGTCACCTTATACGTCCAGATCGCCCAGCTCCAGCCGAGCTCGTCGAACGTCTTGAGCCCGTATTCCCACGCCTCGGTCGAATCGAAGAGATTGAACTCGCCGACGAAGACGGGCACGTGATGTCCCTTCGCACGCTCCCACTTGACGCGATCATCCGTCCCGGAGTTGATCTCCGCCGCCGTCTTCTTGCCCCATTCGTAGAAATGGTACTCGTAGCAGACGTTCTCCCAGCCGTGGTCCGCCGGCGGATCGATGTGCTCGGGCGTCCAGCACGCACCGAGGAAGATGAGATGGTCCGGATCGACGGCACGGACCGCCTTGTAGAGCCGGTCGTAAATCTGCATGACCCCGTTCGTCGAGGTGAGTCCGCCTGGCGCGCCCTCGGGTTCGTTGAGGAAGTCGTAGCCGGTTACCGTCGTGTCGTTCCGATAGCGCGCGGCAAGCGTCGTCCAGAGCTTCGTGCAGAGTTCCTGCGACGCGGGATCGCTCACGAGCCGGTGCTCGCGCACATCTCCCGAATGATCGCGTCCGTTCTGTCCGCCCGGCGCGCCGTGAAGGTCGAGGATCACGTAGAGGTCGTTCGCGCGGCAGCCTTCGACAAACCAGTCGATGCGCTTAAGTCCCTTCTCGATCGGCTCTCCCTCGGACGTCATCAGCTCGCGCCAGCCGAACGGCAAGCGGATGCAGTTGAGCCCGAGCTCGCGCACATTGGCGAAGTCTTCCTCGCGCCACCAGTTCGCGCGATAGAGATCCCACAGCTCCTCGGCCTTCTCCGCACCGAACTTCGCGCGAAAGGCATCCGCCAACTCATACTGACAGCGTCCGACCTTGTTCGAGCCGGGCCCCGTCGGACACATCCAGTTCTCCGTGACAAGCCAACCGCCGGCATTGACGCCGCGAAGCTGCACGCGCTCTCCGGTCCGCGAATCGACGAGTCCCGGCGTCTTCCCCTCCGCGATCATCTCCGGCGTTGCGCGCTCAGCCTGAACAAAGCCACGGGAGCCGACAACGCCCTCCGCCTGTGCGAACATCGACCAAGCCACAACGAGTGCGGCACGGATCAAGCAAGGATTGAACATGTTCATATCGTACCAGATGATCAAGAAGAGCGATGCAAGAATTAGAGCACGAAGACCGCAAAACCGCCACCGGTCACGGTCAGCTTGCCAGACTTTTCCACCGACGAATCCGTCACGGGGTCCGCCGACGCCGCATCTGCGAACGTATATGTTCCAGGTTTCAGCTTCGCGCCACCCACCTTCGCACGTCTCACACTCAACGTCTGTCCATTGAGATCGAGCTTCGACGAGGCTGTCATCGTGAGCGAGGAAAGTTTCAGCGACTCAAAGAGCTTGACCGCGCCATTGTCGGAAATCTCCAAATTCGCCTTCGTATAGACATCCACCTCGCCGCCGGCCTTACGCGACGGCAGCGCCGTCCAAGCCGCGCACGGTCCGCCATTGTGGACGTAAATCGTGCCGCCGTTCTCGCCCTGCGCCCCCGTCTCCAGATAGACCGTACCCGCAGAGGCAAATGCCGTGCCATTAAGAGCCGCCCCCGTCGCCTTGAAGTTGCGCCACACCGTCGCGCCTTCCAGAGGCGTTTCAGTGACGCGCACGGCAATACGACCACCGCCACCACCGAAGCCGGACGAAGCTGTCCAAGTTCCAAACGACGCACTGGCGCTGCCGCGTCCCGTACCAGCAAGCCTTTTCGCACGGATATTCAGGGTGCCGCCCGAGGCTGCGCGACCTTCCTTGGAATCCGTCGAATTAGCGCTCGCGACACCGTCCAGCGTCAATGTCTCGCCGACGGTGACGAGCAACGCGCCGCCACCGGCGAACGACCTGCCCTGATCGCCGCCAGTATTGCCCTTGCCGGGACGCGTCGGATTGAAGACGGAGTCGTAGGCAAGATTCGTCTCGTACTCACGCGACTGTCCGCCATGCGAGGATTGATATTCATGATTGTAAGGATAGTTCGGTCCGCCGTTGTTGGCCGAAAGGAAACCTGTCAGCGTCACCGTCAGATTCTTTGTCACCGTCACGTCGCAAACGGCATATTCGCTCGCCAAACCCGTCGCCACACCGCCCGCAAACGGCAGGCAACCGATTGCAGCACCATCCGTCACAGTCACATTGCAGTCGAAGTTATACGGCGTATCGGCCTGGAAGATCCAGTTCTTCTGGAAGGTCTGATCACCCGCGCCAAAATCGATTTCGCCGCCGAGGGCGATAAGGCCCGACGTGCGTTCACTGACCGCAGAAACGGACACCGCCCCGTTCGGCAGCACCAGCCGCGCACCGGCGGGAACGCCCAGTACGCCCTCTTCGCGGAACTTGAGCTCATCGAGCGTCCATGTCTCACCCGGCGTCACGACCGTCGTCTCGGTTTTGCGGGGACGACGCGTACCGTAGCTCTGCACGCCACCATTCGAGGCAACGAGAAGCTTGCCGTCATGCGTATGCGAAGCCGTCTTGATGCGAATCGTTCCCGCACCTGCCGCTGGACCTCCCCACATGCCGTAGGCCGTCAGCTTCGCATCGGAGAGGCCGCACACCTCCGCTTCTGTCACCACAATGGCAATGCGCCCGCCCGAACCTCCGGGATTTCCGTAGAGATCATACCGGCGCGGCAAGGCATCAGCGGAGATCGAACCCGCACCCGTGACCGAAGCCGCCTGCAGATAGACCGAACCACCGGCCGCCGCTGTGCTCTGCGCCGTCACCGAGGACGAGTCCGCATGAATCGCGCCGTCGATGACGGCCGCACGGGCGACTTCCAGCCACAGGGCACCGCCGCCCCGACGATTCGACGCCCCGCCCGCACCAAGCTCCGTCGGCGCGAGCCAACTGCCGCGCAGTTTCGCAGGATCGCCGCGCGAGCCGCCGTGCACGCCCTGATCGCCGCCCGGCGCACACTGTCCAGGGCCATACCCCTTCGCCGACACGTCGATCGACGCGGATTCGCCGAGCGTAAACGAGCCGCCGACCGCCACACAGAGTCGATTGATCGGCAGAGCTTCATTGGCGAGATGCGTCCATGCTCCGCCGTTGACCGCGCAGTCCCCCGTCACCGTAAAGACCGTAAACGCACCCTGCTCGGGATACGTCGTTGCGAATGTGACCGTTCCCGTGTAGTCGACCGTCTGCTCCCAGGCCGCGACCGTATCGGGAAGATCATTGACGCCCGCATCCCAGACGAGATTTGCGGACGAGAACGCCGCAAGAAGAATCTTATCGTTGCGGGTCGGCAGTTTCTCCTGATACCAGTTCGCCGCCGTCGAGGCCTTGTTATCTACGCCCCCCATCCACACGCAGGCATCGCTTGGAATCGTGAAGTCGTGAATCGTCACGCGCACGGGCGCAGCCGAGGCCGCGTAAAGTCCAGACTCGAGCGAGACGTCAAGCGTCGTATCCTCCTGTCGCGCCGCGTTCATGATCGGCTGAACGAGAATCTCGGCCGAGGTCGCCCCTTCGGGAATCGTCACCGTGCCCGTCGGCGCCGCATAGTCCGTCCCTTCGACGGCCGTCACCCCCGCAAAGGCGTAGTTGACCGTCAACGCCGCGCCGGCTTGTGCACGCGACACCGTCACGACACCCGGTACCGTATCGCGCTCCTGAGCGTCCGTCGTCAACGTGAGCGCAAGGGTGCCGTTGTAGAAGACCACCGGCACAGCCTTCTCGGTCGTACCCGCCGTGTTCTCCGCCACCACCTTCACCGTATACGTCGTTCCCTCCGCCAGATTCGCAAGATCGAAGGAGAGATCTTCACCGACCGCCATAGCTCCGGCATAAACTGTCTCCACCACGGCACCGTTGCCGTCGTCGGCAAGCGCCTTGACCACCGTTTCATCCGTTCCCTGGGAGAGCCGCGTCGTGACGCGATACGCACCACCCTCGGTCCGCGTCAGGTCAGCCGATTCTATGACGGGTGTTCCGGCACTTTCCAGATAGACCTCAACATAGCCGTCTTCCACCTCACGCGCCGCCAGACGCTGATTGGTGGTATCGTACGCGCAGGCGAGATTCCAGGTATTCTTGATCGACGTCTCGAAACGCGCCTTGACCTCCGCCAGCGTGCTCTTGCAACGGAACCTGGCATTCCGCGACGCGAGCTTGATCGTCCAAGCATTCTGATCTCGGGTTGACGCAAAGCTATCGAGCTTCTGATCCGTAATCAGCAGCGAATCGTTCTGAATGACGAAGGCACCGCCGTCGCTATAATAGTTGAACGAGAAACGCGACTGAAGATGCAGCGTACCGCCGCCCTTCAGAGTCGGCGTAGAGGTATTCTGAATGGTGAATCCGTTCTTTACGAGGAGCGTCGTACCGCTGCCGATCGAATACCCGTTGCCGTTCGCATCCGTCAGGCCGTACGCATTGGCCGTAATCGTTCCGCAATCGGGCGAAATCGTAAGACCCTTGGCTTTCATTTCGGATCCGGTAAAGGTCCACCCCGGCGTCTTGATCGTCATCATACTGACCGTATACGCCGTATCGATCTTGACCGTACCGGCCCCGGCGTTGAACGTCACCTGATGCTTGTAGTTATTGTTCTGCGGCGTCACCGCGGGACTCCAGTTGCCCGCCGTTGAAAAGACCCCGTCGCCGGCGGCCCCGGTCCACGTCAAGGCATCAGCCGACGCGCCAAGCGCAAGGCAGCAGGACAGTAATAAACAAACGGTACGGATGATAGATATTCGCATCACATTTTACTCCTCGTAAATCCGAGAAATATTATATCAAAAATAAGTCCGCTAATTTCTGGAGACTGTTTCACGCTGTTCTGTCTATTCGGAACAAAAGGCGCGGATGACCTTGGCCGTGTCCCTTCCAAGTGCGCGGCAGGATTCTCCGGTCACAACAGCGCCGTTGGCATTCGCGAACGGCACCTCATACGTGCGGCAGATTTGGAGCGACGGAATGTTGCTCATGGCCCAGCGGATGCAACTCATCCCCTTCGCATAGTTCCTGTCCGTATTCCAGTCCCGCCCCCACGGCGTATCGTCCGCCGCGCGGTAACGCATCGACCCGCATTGCAGCTTCTCGAGCAGGGACGAGAATCGTGCCTCGTTCTCCAGATGATTGTAAGGCAGATTCGGATCCTTCAGCGGCGTCGACAGTTTCTCGTTCACCCCGCCGTAAAGCCACGGACAATGGACGTCGATCCACATGTCGGGCGCGAGCTTCGGGACGCGTTCGACGATCGCGCGGATCTCGGGATGCGTCAGCGCCGTATAGTCCCGGTTGTGATCATACGGCTGACGGTTCTTGCCCTGGTCTCCCGCCACGGAGCCATCATAGTCCACAAACGGCACCACCGTCAGCTCGACATTCTCCCGCAGCCAGTCGCCAAGTTCGTCATCCGCCAGAAACGCCGCCGCGACACCTTCCAAAACAAACGTGGCCATCGTTTCGGAACAGTGATGGCGGGACGTCATGAAGACTTTATACTTCGGCTCGCCTTTCAAGCAACCGAATCGCGCCATCGGCACCTTCGCACCTTTCTTGGACGTACACAGGATACCAGCCTCATAACGTGTCCCCGCGAACCGTCCGTTCTTCTCGAGGAAACGCGTCCAATCGTCCGGCAGATAGGGAATGCATTCGTAAAACCAGGTCTCGTTCTCGTCCGGACCGAAGGTATAGGTAAAGCTCTTGCGCGTCGCACCCTTCTCGGCCGCATAGGCGAACGTGGCGCCCCCGTCGCGCGAGACAACGGGCCCCCGTACGCCGACAGCAGCAGATCGGGTAAAGGAGAAGGTCAGCGTCCGACCCGCCGCGCCCTTGACGCGCATCGCCCAATAGAACCAGTCGCCCTCCGTGTCACGCAGCTCCTGATGGACATAGACCGTGTCGCCTTCGATCCGCTCATACACAATGTTGCCCGCCGGCAAGGCATTGTCAACGGTCAGCAAAGCCATCAGAACCAGACTCGCCAGCATCATCAAAGTTCCTCTCTACCGTATGATAATCGCAATGCCGCCGCCCGTCACCACAAGCGAACCTGTCGCACCTGAGGAGGAGTCCGTCACGAAACCGACAAGCGCCGCATCCGACACCTTGTACGTCCCGGGCTTGAGCTTGACGCCGCCAAGCGTCGCCTTGGTAACCGTCAGCGTCCGGCCCGCGAGTTCAAGCGAGGAACCCGCGTCAACCATAACGGCATTCAGGCGCAGGCCTTCGGTGCTCACTTCGGCAATCGCATTGTTACGGACAACGAGCTTCGCCTTCTTGAAGTCGACAACCGCATCGCCGTCTTGCGCGGCCACAATCGGCGTCGTCGGGATCACCGTCGCCGAGGTGAAGTCGACGTTCGCATGATCCTTCCAGTTCGAGACGATGATCGTGCCGCCCTTCACGCCGTCCGCCTTCGTCTCGACATAAATCGTCCCCGCCGAACCGAGTTTGTTCGCCGATGTGTGGAAGGCATAACCATACCGTCCCTGGGCGTTGAGCGTGATCGTCTCCGGAATCGTCGCACCGGCTTCCGTCAGCCGGATCGCCACACGACCGCCCGCACCACCACCGGCATAGTTCCGGCGTCCCGCGCCACCACAGGACAGGATCGAACCCGTCCCCGTGATCGCACCGGCCGTCACCTTGATCGAACCGCCAGAGGACGGTGCTACGTTGTCGGCTGTATTGTCCGAGAACGGACCGTTCGCCGTGATCCTGCCGAGCAGCGACAAAGTACCGCCGACCGTCATCTCGAGCGCGCCGCCCGTCAGATAGGAGCGGCTCGGCGAGGAACCGACGGAGACCGGATTGAAGACGGATCCGTAGGTCTTCGTGCGTGCATCGGATTTATTCCCGACGCCATCATAATATGTCGTCCATCCGCCATGCCATCCGGCCTTCTTGCTCGACTCATAATTCACGTAGCCAATCGCCGTGCTGACATCGACCGCGCTCGTCGCATCGATGGCCAGATCGCCGTCGACCGCGAAGGAGACGGACTGCGGCATCTGCGGCGCATCCTCCGTCCCGATGACCCAGCGCTTCAGAAGGCCAATGCCGCCGGCGTTCTCCAACGACGCATTCGCCGGGAAGGAGAAGCCCGAGACCGGCTCGAGCATCCAAGCCGAGATCGTCTGATCGCCCGCACCGACATCAATCGTTCCGCCGGCCAGCGTGATACCGCAGGCACCAACTGTCGTCTCTGCGGACGTCACGGAGGCGAATCCGCTCGGGAGCGTAAGCTTCTCCCCCTCGCGCACGGCAAGGACGACACGTCCGCTCAGCTCGATGCCGTCGAGCGTCACCTCGCCCATAAGCGGCACGACACTGCCGATCGAATTCGCATTCGCTATGCCTGCCGACTGCTTCAGGAGGAGGCGTCCGTTCGGACTCGTAGCATCCTTAAGATAAATCGTACCGGCGCTGCCGATCTTCGTCTTCGATCCGTTACTTGTACCGGAGTAGGCTGCACCGCTGCAGGAGATCTTCGCGCGGTCGAGCGCCAAAGGTTCCTTCGTGTAAAGCGCAACACGTCCGCCCGAACCAATCGCAACGCCCTGATCGCTCGTGAAGGAGCTCGGCGGACAGCCGGACGCGTCAATCGTACCCTCGCCGGAAATCTGGCGCGCGTCGATCCAGACAGAGCCTCCCGTACCCCCCGAACGGGGAATGTTCGCGTCGATCGTACCGACGGCGAGAATCTCGCCGCCGAGTTCAAGATCGCCCGCCACGACGAGTTTGACCGCACCGCCGCCAATACCGCTAATGCGTTTGTTCTGGTCGCTTTGCGAGCGGCAGCCCATGCCGGGATCGAACGGCTCGGTGAGGCTCCCGTACGGGGCCGACGTCGCCGGCGACAGGTAGCCGTAACCGCCGTAGCTCGGCGAGCTCTGATTGCCGGGATGTCCGAAGCCTTTGCCCGTCAGATCGATTGCCGCCCCGGCGGACAGCGTCATCTTGCCGCCAACGGACACGTTGAGGCACCAGCGCTTCGTGGACAGTTTGGACGTGTTCGACGGAACCTCCGCGTCGTAGTTGTTGTAATTGCCGTAGCACGTCCAGTTGCCGGACAGGATCTCGCAATCGCCCGTGACGGAGAAGAGCGGGAATGTCGCAGTCGCGTAGGTCGGAAACTCCGTCTTGAACGTCACCGTCGCCGTATAGCCTTCGGTCTGCTTCCACGCGGCAACGGTCTGCGCTGCGGCATCATCCCACGTGCACGCCGCCGTCGAGAAACGTCCGTCGAACATCACCTTCTCCGTCGCCAGCGGCGCGTGACCCGCGGACCAGTTGGCATCGACGGACGCCTTGCCAGGTGCGGACGCAATCCATGTGTTCCACCCCGCTTCGGTCGTTAGGTTGACAACCGTGAGATCGGCGCTCGCCTGCTGCGCGTCGATGCCATACAGTCCCGGCGCAAGGTTGACGCGGACGATCGTGTCCTCCTTCGTCACAGCATCCACCTTCGGAACGACCTCGATGCGCACCGAAGTCTCTCCTTCGGGAATGACGACAGGCGAAGCGAGCGCAACGTACGTCTGATCGGGAATCGCCGTCGAGGCCGCGTCCACCGCAAAGTTGACGGGGAGCGCCTTGCCGTCATCGCACCGCGTCACCGTGAACCAGCCCGTCACCGTACCGCTTTCCGTGGCATTCTGTCCGAGCGCAAGGCTCAGGTCGCCGACATAGAAGACCGTCGGACAGGTCCGCTCGACAACCGTACCGCCGGCGGATTCTGCAGTCACGACGCATGTGTAGGTGCCATCCGTAAGACCCGACACAATCGCCGTGTAGGTTCCGGTACCCGAACCTGCCATCGCAAAGTCCGTCTCGCCGACGAGACAGTGGACCGTACCCGCCTTCGGTGCGTTGTCGGAAATCTCGGTCGTCACCGTAAAGGAACCATCCGCATTCCGCGCAATCTCCGACGTCGCAATCGTCGGTGCGCTCGCATCCATCGACTCGACGCTGCCGTAGGCGAAGAAGTTCACGTCGGCCATCGTCTTGTACTCGATGGCCTGCTCCTCCGCACTCGCCGCACCCTTGCGGATGCGGTACTCGTCCTCACCATTGTTCAATCCGCCGAGCGTGTAGGGCGTATTGTTGGCGACGACGGTGTAGGACTGGTTGATGGCCGGCGTGGTCGAGCCGTTCATATAGACCATCACCTTGCTGCCGGTCGAGACGATCGAGTAGTAGTTCCAGTTCTGCGTCGCATCGGGAATCGTCGCCGTAGGTTCACTGCCAGCGAGAACGCAACCCATCTTCGTCTTCGACTGGTTCATCTGCAGATACCAACCGCTCGCGGCGTCCCACTGGAGCCCCGTTTTCTTCGAGACGAAGGTGTCCCAGTTCTTGGACGTCCCGGAAAACTTCGGACAGATGAACCAGCCCGAAGCCGTGAAGATCGCGCCGACCTGGTGTGCAGGCTCGTAGTCCGGCGCCGAGAGGGCTGCACTCGCCGTGAGCGCCGCGTTGCCGAAAGGACCGTCCAGCGTTTCCAGTGTCGCCGTCGTCGCGCCCTCAAGCGCATGGCCCGTTGCGTCAGCGACAACCGAACCGCCGGCTTCTTCGGGAGCGAAGTGCCAGACGCCGACGTAGCGCGACCAGACGTCCTTCGCCTCAATGAACTTGTAGCAGGGCTTGTTTGAACCTAAATAACACGTAAGGCGCGTCGCAGCCGAGAGCGTCGGCACCTTGACCCAGACGAACGACGTGCCGTCCGGATTCCACGTCTCCACCTCAAAGCACAGGTCGTTTCCATCCTCATCGACAAAGAGAAGATCCGCACCGTTCCACTTTGAGGCAACGGCATCAAAGCCCTCGATGGCGGACGAGAGTCGCACGAGCACCGGGAAGTCCGCGTACGCCGCACTTCCGATCTGCGTCAAGATGGACTCAGACGGTTCGATCGTCAGCTTCTTGGCGAACTCATTCGGATTGCGCGCATAACCAGCAAAGGAGTACTTCCCCGGAATCGGTGTTTCCGTCCCCGCATCACCGTCGGGGACGACAAGTTTCAGCGTATTGAACGAAGTGAGCGAGAGTCCTTCTTCCGCCGGCGTGAAGTCAAAGGAAATCGCACTTCCCGTCGTGCAGCTGTCGATCGTCAGCTCGACGTCCTCGGCGTCTGCGGACGAGACGACAAGCTTGACCGAATCACCGACAACATCCTTCAGCTGTCCGGTCACACGCCAGGAACCGTCTCCGAGATCGACGAGCTGCGGCCCGGTCACCTTGAAGTCGGTGATGCAGAAGTATTCGAGGCGGCCGAACTGAATGTAGTCGGTCGCGCCCGAAGTCGCCGTGAAGGCCTGCTTGTAGTAGCGGTACTTCTTGGATTTGTTCGCGTAAAAGAAACGCGATTCGAGGTTCGCCCAATTGGTCTCGCTACTGCGGGAGTCGATCTCCTCCCACGTCACCTTGTCATTCGACCCGGAGAGCGTCCAGGCGCTCGGCGTGCGGTTGTTGCACCCGTTGTTGAACATGTAGAGCTTGTAGGCGTTGACGGTCTTCTCGTTCCCTTCACCGAAGTCGCAGATGACCGCGATGGACGTCGCCGCCACCAGAACGCGGTTGTTCGTATCCGTCAGGGATGTCGAATCATTGAACGGCTTGAAGGTACTCGGACCTTTCGAGCCGCTCCATTCACATGTCGTCGACGGGGTTGTCAGATCAACGAGCGTCACGCCTGAAGGCGGTGTATCCGCCGCATTCGCAGCAGCCGAGAAGAGTCCCGCGAGCAATACGGCCGCAGTTGCAAAAACCGAACGACACCTTTCAATGACTCTATCCATCTCTTACTCCCCCTTCGTATAATAGCGCACGTAGTCGATCTTCATCTCCATCGGGAACTTCGCGGCCGGGACGACCTTGCCGTTGAACTCCTCGCTCCACGCGAGTTTCCATCCATCCGTCGAATACGTCTCGCGGGGATCCTTCTTATCCGCCGGCGAACCAACAGCCGAAGAAATCAATCCAACAACAGCCCAAAAGCCCGTAATCCGAACAGATGCGACTACCTGTTTCCGAAGCGTCATGAACATTCCCCTATTTTCTTTCTAAGTCTAAATCATTATACCAAAACGACGCGATTTGGCAAAATACACCAAAGTGTACGGGTACTCGGTCAGTCAACATCTATCGCGGTGTTGACCGACCGAGTACTGTATCCTTAGTGGAGCAACCACCGCATCGCGGCACCTTTGGCTTCTTCAGGGGCGCCATTGTGATCGCCGCCCTTCACCCAGATCTGCTTGTCGGACGACGGACAGCCGTTGTAGGCCG
>CAMAHK010000081.1 GCA_945834475.1 uncultured Verrucomicrobiota bacterium | reverse complement strand
AATTCGCTCCCTGCAAACGGCGTTTCCGAAGGCGAAATCGTTTGGGAAAAAACGCACAATACTCAAGGCGGCGCTAAGACACTGACAATCAACAAAGCGGACTTTAAGACCATTTCGTTCGACGAGCCCTCGGTCTTCTTCAGAATAGTAGTTGACTTCTCAGCTGAATAACACAGGGAGACTGGGCATCGTCATGGTCTTCATCGTGAAAATTCCTTTCGAATGGAGGACGGTTGTTCGTCCGTGCTAAAAGAAGGCGCCGCAGGGATTCGATCCGCTACGGCGCCTTGTCTTGTCAGCGGTCAGGCCAACTTAGAACTCAAAGCCCTTGCGGATGTAGGGCTTGACGAGCGCGTTGGCTGCCGCATCGCCGAAGCTCTGCGACTTGCTGTCCCAGACGTGCTTGCCTTCGACCTGCTGCGCGACGCAGCCGACGAGGATGCCTTCCATCTGCGGGATGCAGTACTCGATGTCGGAGAAGCAACGGGAGTTCGTCTGCTCGTACACCGGACCGATGCCCTTGATCGCACGAAGGAACTCGCCGTAGTGGCCCTCGGCAAAGCCCTTCATCTCGACCGTGGACTTCTGATCGCCGCCCTCGGCGGCCGGAGCCTTGCAGAGCGGAATAGCGTGCGCGACCGCAATGGCCGCCGGGTGCTTGAAGACGTCAATGAACTTCGCATCGGCGTTCAGCGCAATGTCGCACTTGGCACCGTAGTCGTCGCGCATAAGGACCGCGCCCTCGCTACCGATGATGTAGCAGCCGGTGTTCGGGATCTCGCCGTAGGTCGCGAGGACCTTGGGCATGATCTCGGCGCTCGGCTTCATCGCGCTCTTCGCCGGCTTGTCCTCATCATAACCGTCATACCAGAAGAGCGTCACGGGAGCGAGCGTCTTGCCGGCGTTCTGGCCGAACTTCGCCTTGCGCGCCTTGTAGGTGAGCTTGACGATCGACTTGGACGGATAGGCGATGTCGTTCTTCTGCTCGATCTTGATGCACTCCGCGTCGGAGACGCCGGCGAGCTCGAGACCACGGAACGGCAGGTTCATCGTGTGGCAAGCCATATCGCCGAAAGCGCCCGCACCGAAGTCGTGGAAGCCGCGCCAGGTGAAGGCATGGTAGACGTTCTCGCCGAGCTTCCACGGATCGTAGACCTTCGTGCCCTTCGGATACTTGTCGAGGAACGGACGGTCCTTAGCCGGGCCGAGCCAGGCGTTCCAGTCGAGGCCGTTGCGGACAGGATCGCCCTTGTCACCACGGGACTTCACATAGTTCGCGACACCCGTACCCTGCGGCCACACGGCGCGGTTCGTCCACACATGGACTTCCTTGACCTCGCCGAGGATGCCGCTCTGAATCACCTCGGTGCAACGGCGCATCGAATCGAGCGAGGAGCCCTGGTTACCCATCTGGACCACGACGCCGTATTCCTTCGCCGTCTTGTTGAAGTAATCGAGTTCCCAAAGGGTGCGGACGAGCGGCTTCTGGACGTAGACATGAATGCCCTGCTTCATCGCTTGGATCGCGACGGCGGCATGGACGTGGTCCGGCGTCGAAATCGTCATCGCATCGATGCCCAGCGCACCGGCGTTCGCGAGCAGGTCGCGGTAGTCGGAATAGTACGGAACCTTGGAAAGATCGCCGAAGCCATCCTTCGCAGCCTTCGCGATGCAGCTCTCGTAAATCGTGCGGTCCGCATCGCAGAATGCCACCATTTCAGCCATGCCCGTCTTGAGCATCGGCGTCCAGTCGCTGTAGCCCTTGCCGCCGACACCGACCGCCGCGAGACGGATCTTGCGGTCTCCGATCGACTTGCCGATCGAGAAGCAGCCTGCGAAGGCGCCGGCCGCGCCGATACCCACCAGACCGCGGAGGAAACCTCTTCTGCTGGAACTGAACATTACTTATTCTCCTTTTGTTGTATTGTCACTTGTATGTGGAAATTACCTGATCCTGCACGACTCGCAGATCACCTTGTTGCGGATCAGGACGTCGAGCGCACTGTTGACGGACTTGACCTCGTTCGCATCGCCCGGCTTCGCCTTGTAGGCCTCGAGCGCCGCCTTGAATGCCTCGGCGTAGACACCCTCATTCGCATACGAAATGACCTCGGCAAGCGCCTTCACGTTATCGGCCGTCGCAACCTTCGGGTCGGCGATCTTCGCATAAAGCGCGGCCGCGGTCTCACGACGGAGCTCCATCACCTTCTTCGGGCACGCGGACATGTTCGAGTGCGTGAGGTTGTCCCAGCGGCTCGCGAGCGGACGGATCCAGATGTTGCGGAACTGGACGACGCAGCCGTGGTCCTGGAGGTGGAGCGGACCCTTGGTCGGATGCTCCGCGCACGGACGGCGCTTGCAATGCGTGGTCTCGCCCTCGACTTCCCAATGGTCCTGCACGAGGACGCCGTTGAAGAGGACGGTCACGCTGCCCGGATGGACCATTTTGCCGTCCTTCCAGATCGGCTGATGGAAGACGATGTCGTACTTCTGCCACTCGCCCGGCTTGTTCGCCGGATTGACGAGCGGCGGATTCTCCGCATAGACCGAACCGGCCTGGCCGTCGGCGTAGTTGTCAACGTACTCGGACGTGCCAGCGGCTTCCGCCGAGGTGTAGTAGCTCTCGAGCACCTGGACCTCGTAGCCGTACTGCGGGCCCATCAGGAAGACTCCCGAGTTGCCGCGCATCTGCGGGCCCTTGTTCGTGAAGAGCTGCTTCGGATCGTGGCGGTACTCGATGTGAAGCTGGCAGTCGCCGAACTCCTCACGCGTGAAGATGCCGCCGCCGTTCTTCCAGTCGGGCAGTGTATAGAAGTAGCCCTCGTCGGAGAACTGCCACTTGGACGGATTGCCCTTCTCGTCGCGCCAGTTCTTCTCGAAGCTTGCCTTCGTACCGTCGAAGAGGACGATCGCATCGGACGGGATGCCGGTCTTCGGGCACACGGACACCTTCGCGGGTTTCGGACGGTTGTAGTCATGAACGGCCCACGCGTGCGTCGCATCGGGCGTATCACCGTAGAGCCCCGCGAAAACGGCAGCCGGAAGAACGGCAACGGCCGCAGTAAACAATTTGCTCATCAGATCCTCCATACGTTTGAAGTTCAATCAAAATCAGATTTAAAAACACTGATATTAGTATATCAAAAACAATCCCCCTATTGGGAATAAAAAGCTGGGTCCCCCTAATGGTGGGGTAAAAGTGGTGGAGTTAGGCACGGGCCACCGCCTTTCCCTTGCGCAAAATCCTGTACTGCTTGCCAGGCAGATAGCGATTCTTCTCGCCACCAGCAACCGCGATGTAGCCCGACTTCGCAAGCGGCGTCAGGTAGCGGGCCGTGAAGAAGTTGACGCTGGAGATTCCGAGAGCCGCGCGCAGTTCGGCCGGAAGCCTCGGGCTGTCCGCCAGCTGTTTCAGGATGTCGTACGCCACCTTGTCACTGCCCTTCTCCAGAAGCCGTCTTGCTTTCTGCTGCTTCTCATCATCGACCGAAAGTCCCTTCTTCGCACAACCACACCACTCCTACACCACCATTGGGGTCAGACCCTCGCACGCACAGTTGAGGAACCGCGCGGAAGAGTCCGTGCAAGATGCCGGCATCAAGCGGATCCTGCACCATTTCCCGCGGCGCTTCCGCCGCGCCCGTCAGACGATTCCAGGTCTTGCCGCCGTCATCCGTGCGGGAAAGCCCCTTTCCGTCGGCATTGAGCCAAATGGCGTCATCCGGCCTGCGCCGGTCGACAACCAGATCACGCGCCGCTGAATCAGGCAGCCCCAACGAACGCCAACTCTTGCCGAAATCATCCGATCGCATCGGCCCCTTGTCCATGGGCGCGGCAAAGACAGTGTCTGGCCGAGTCGGATGCCGGACCATGACGAAACCATCTCCGCGCGTATCGCCATTTCCTTCAAACTTCCCCGACACGACCCGTTCAAAGGTCTTACCCGCGTCAACGCTTCTGTAAATGCCGCCGTTCGCACCATCCCACTTGGAACCAACGGCTGCCAGCAACACGTCCGGGCGCTCGCTATGAACCACCACCTCGCGAACTTGTGTGCACGCCTCACCCGCAGGTAACGCTCCATGCAGCATCCGCCATGTCGATCCGCCGTCACGCGAAAGGTAAAGGCCGCCGACATCCGTCGCAAGGACGATACGATTGGGATCATGCAGACAGGTCGAGGCATGCTGAAGATAACCGCCGCCGCCCAAGCGCGAAGAAAGCCAGGGACCATACATCCGATCTCCAGCTATGGCCGAAAAACTTTGACACACCCAAAACATGACGCCTACCGCAATGAGGCGCCTGCAGATCAGAAAACTCGCAACCGACTCCTTAACGGATAATAACCGTCAATCCGGCCGCTTTGCGCTTCAAGACGACGGCGTTGACACCGACAGAGCCGTCAATCGCACGCAGTTCGACAGCACAACCAGAGGGAACGGATGAAAATGCACCGCTGATTCGATCCCCTGCGGTCGACGGATTCGCCATAAGGACAACCCATTCCGACGCCTTGCCGACTGTCTCGCCGGTCAGTTCCAACGCCCCTCCCAGAACGACGCTCGCCGCCTTCGCGTCCAACAGCGTCGATTCCGTGCGCGAGGCAAGTGCGATTTCGAGCGTACTTCCGGACTGCATCGTCAGCGTCGAGACATTCGCGCCGATATCCATGCTGCCGCGACGCACACCGACCGTATCCTTCTCGCCTGGCGCGATTCGCCCGCCTTTGCCGACCACAATTGTCCCCTGCGCCACCGTACCGGATGGCTCACCCAACTGAAGCTTCGTCTTTCCATTACCGAACTTCAGCGTGCCAAGACCACCGACCGCACCCGCCTGCGCCGAGACGTTCCAACCAATCGGGAACGAGGTTCCCGTCGCGAGCTCGACCGAAGTCGAAGTCGTCAAAGCATTGCCAGACGGCGTCAGGCCGCCCGCTGCAACATAAACCGTGCCGTCAGCCCACTGTTGTCACCCCAAAGGCTGCAGTTTCCAGCGCCAGAGCTGACAATCAGCACCGGCGCAGCCGGATCGGTGTTGGTACTCGTGATCCTCGAGGAAATCGAACTGTCCTGCCGCCCCATCAGAATGAGCGGATGCCCGTCCAGCGCAATCGTTCCACCCTTGATGACGGGCTTTTGGTTGCGATGCAGAACCAAACCTGACTTAAGGTTCAATGTATGTCCGTTCAAATCGAAGTTCGGCTGCCAGGTTGTAAATGTCAGCGAATTACAGCTGAGGTCATCGGAAGAAGCGAAAGGTCGATGTTCTCCGTACCACCAGACGATTGAAAGGCCGCACCCTGAATTTCAAGACCGACATTTGCAAGCTTGTTTTGCATGACCAGTCTCGTCCCTGTGCCGGAAAGTCGCACCCCAGACGAGCCCGTAATGCCATGCGTGCCCGACACGCCCCAGGAGTAGAGATAGGACGTTCCGCCGAGGAACTCGGCAACACCACCGCCAGTGGCGATTTCACCGTACAGCTTAAACGTGCCGTTTCCAGACAGTTGGAACCCGGATCCAAGAACACTGCCGTAAACCGTGAGATTGTCCGCGCCTGCAAATGACCACACTCGGACAAGGCACACCTCACTCAAGTCTCTACAGTATAGTATATCAGAACAATCTCGGCAGGTGTTCCACTTTGCCTAAAAATCTTTCGTCAGATTGCCGACCGCCCCCAGTAGCGGATGAGACAACGGGAGGCAGCGGGGACGTCAGAGAAGGAAATCCGCAATCCCCTTTGGCGTCACGCACTGGCATGCGGCATCGGGATAGGCGTTACGGAACGTCTTGGGCAGGAGCGTATTCGCCTTCTGGTCGTTCCACTTAAACTCAAACCCCCGCAATCCGAAGGAACCCTCCTCGACCATGTCGACTTCCTGCTGCTGCGCCGTCCGCCAGAAGAACTCACGCGCATCAGGCTCGTGGACCAACCGCCATTTCGCCCGTTCGGAAAAAAGGAAATTCTCCCAGAGATGCCCGAGTTCAACAGGCCCCCGGCTTTCCAGCGGACGCCAGTCGCCGATGACATAGTTCCGGATTCCGCAATCGTTGAAATAGACCTTCTTCGACTTCTTGAGTTCATTGCGAAGGTTCTTCGCGTAACTTGACACGCGACGGACGATATACGCCCGCTCCAGGATGTCAATGTACTTCACCACTGTCTTATCGTCGGTCCCGACCGTCTGCGCCAATTCAGAATAAACCACTTCCTGCCCGATCTGAAACGCAAGGGCCCGAACAATCCGATCCAGCAGTTCAGGACGCTTGACGTCCCCAAACTTCAGGATGTCCTTGTAAAGATATCCCTGTCCAAGCTCCCGAAGGCGGGCCGTCTCATCGCCCGGATGCGTCACGACATCTGGATAGCTCCCGTACATCAACCGACGTCCTAGTTCCCGCATCTCATCAAGCGGTGACGTCGCCGCCGCAAGTTCCGCAAAGGACAGCGGCATCAGCGTATACCCGAACTTCCGCCCCGTAAGCGGCTCCTCCACCTGATCGGCAAGTTCAACGCTGGACGATCCTGACGCAATGACCTGAACTTCCTTGATCTTGTCCCCTGCTCGTTTGAGCACCAACCCGATATTCGGAACCTTATGCGCTTCATCAATGAAAAGGACCTTCTTCGCTCCAAGAAGCAGTTTCAACCTTTCACTTGAAATGTCTGCTAAAATCTCACGGTCCGCCGGCTCGTCCCCATTGAAAATCAGACTTTCGCCCAGCAAGCCCCTTTCCGCAAGAAAAGCTGTTATTGAAGTCGTCTTTCCTGCCTGCCGCGGACCATAAACAATCAGAACCTTCCCGCCAAACATCCTTTTTGCGAGAAACGCATTTATATCCCTGTTAATTAGCATATTTAGATCCTATTATCCAACTCCTGAATAAAGTCTATCATAATACCTTTAGAACATCAACCCGATATTTTTATAATTTTTTCGGATTGACAGTATTGAATCATTATCAAATTCTCATCACCTCCATCCAGCAAGGCAAGCCACTTACCGACCACCGCCCGCCGGATGTCCCGTGCGGCTCATGAAGATGCGGTCGAGCGTACTGCGCGAGACGGCAAGCTGCGCGGCCACGACCTTCACGGACGGATGCCCCTTCGCGAACTCCACCTTGGCGAGCTCAAAGATGCGGTCGTTGATCGCCTGAAGAATCGTCTTGCCCGTCACCGCCTTGAACATCGCCTCCGCCGTGCAGCGGATGACCCCCATCTTCTGCACGACATCCATCACCCCGATGCCCTTCCCCTAGTCCGTCTGGATGAAGTCGAGCCCCCGCGCCACAACACCCGTCTTCGCGGCAAAGGCGCTCTTCCCGATATGCCGCGTCGACTTGCGGCGGATCACGCAGGACGCGCCGAACGTGTGAACGCCGGACTTGACGGACCTGGACTCCATCATCCGTCCCAGGAGTTGCGCCGCCAGATACCCGCCGTCGGCGAAGTCCGGCATGATGCTCGTCAGGGGCGGATTCGTGCTCTCGCAGATCTGCTCGTCATTATCCACGCCGATGATTGCCAGCTGGGACGGAATCGCGATCTTCAGCCGCGCCGCCGCCGTCACGACCTCCTCGGAAACATAATCATTCGAGGCAAATATGCCGCAAGGTTTCGGCAGGTCCTTCAGCCATTTCTCAAGCGCCTCGCGCTGCTCGACCAGTGACACCGCGTAGGGACGCTTAAACTGAAAGTGGTTTTTGCCCGCCGCCTTGATGTCCGTCTCAAACGCCCGCGCCCTCTCCTTGCCCCAGCGCATCGGCAACCTGAACGGAACGAATGCGAAGTTGTCGAGACCAAGGGACAAAAGCTCCTTCGCCGCCATCCGCCCCACCCCTTCGGAATCAAGGCGAACCGCCATTCCGCCCTTGCAGCGCTTCGGATCCAGGTCAAAGTACACGACCGGCAACATCCCGAATGCGCGACGGTTCAGCTCTCCCGCACCGCTTCCGCACTCGGCGATGATCCCGTCCGGATTCCAGAACTTCAATGTCTCGCGCACATCTACCTTGTGGAACGCCAGCTCGACGACCTGCACGTGCCAGCCGCGCTTCGTCCCGTAACGGAGAACGCCATCCAAGCGTCCAAAACAGGAGTGTCGCGTTGAGGAAACGAAGAAAAGAACCGTTTTCATGCCTTGCGCCCTATGAAGATAAACAGCAACGCCTGCGTCGCACCAATAAACCCGCTCACCGTAATCTGCAATTCCATGGGGAAGGAGTAGACACAGACCAGCGTCGGGATCGTAATCGCCCAGCTCATCACGATGTTGCCGACATACGAACGCACGAACCAATCGCGCGTCATCCCTCCGCCATCTCGCCGGAAAGAAAACCCGTTGCCCAGCCACGCGTAGAAGAGCGCGTTGAGCGGCGTGACGAAAAGGACGCAGAATCCGAACTGATCGACCAGCGTCTTCACAACCGCCACGCCCAGCGAGGGCTCCGTTCCGAACCACACGCCCTGGAAGGTGAAGAACACATCGACCGCAATGCCCATCAGCCCGCACCAGACGGCCTGTGCCAGCACCGTCGCCACGGCCCGCTTCGGACGAATCGACGGCATCGTGAGAATGAACACACCCGGCACCACGCCCCCGCAGACAAATCGATTCGCAAACGACGCGACCTTCCCGTACTCGACTTGCCAATCCGCAAATACTTTCAGAACCCCTGCCACTCCCGGCATCAGGTAATACGCCGCAACTGCCGCGCCAGCAAGCCCCCAGAGAATGACCATCGGCAGGAGATTCGCCTGCACCGAGGCAATCTCAATCTTCATCAGCCCACCGATACCACCTGAACGCTCCATTAGCCTTGTATTATATCACAAGCCCAACCGTTTGTGTAGATCTTCGCTGGGATCTCGAGGCCGAACGCCTTGAAGAGCGTCACTATGTCGCCGTCCGACGCATTCAGCATCTGGTAGTAGTCGTCCGGGAGCTCCGTCACCTGCCACTCGCGCAGAGCGCTGGCGGGCCGTGCGCCCGGAATGCCGTACGTCCAGTCGAGGTCCTTCCCGAACTCCGCGCCGAGCGAGGCCTTCGTCTTGCGCTGGATGAGCCGCATCATTGTCAGCGCGATGAAGCAGATCATGAGGTGCGCCTCGATGTGCTCGCGCGTCCTGACGTAGATCGGACGGGTCTCGCGCGTTGACTTCATCTCGCGAAACTGGTCCTCGATCTGCGTGAGGCCGTGGTACTTGTCGATGACCGGGAATGGGGTCTGAATCCTCTTGTCTACAAGGGAAGTCGTACCTTGCAGGAACGGACGGCAAATGCCGTTTTTCATCCTTATCCAACGGCCGAAGAAGCCTTGCTTAATGTCGGCGCAATGGTGCGCGACGAAAGACAGAAAGCGGCACGACTCTCGCTTTTTCAAGCCGTCTTGGCAAAGATTTCACTCTACGGAATCGCCTCGTTCAGCTCGCGGATGCAGGCGAGGTTCAGATGAACAACGTGTTGTTGCTCTTCTTCGCGAGCTCCGCGAAGGCGGCGACTCCCGCCACCTCGTCCACCTCGTCGATCAGCTCCTCGCGGGTGAGGCCCATCACGCCCATCGCCATGTCGCAGGCGATGAAACGGACCCCGGCCTCCTTTGCGGACTTCATGAGCGACGGCAGGGACATGATCCGCTGCCGCTTCATGACGACCTTCATCATCGCCGTACCGAGTCCGAGCATATTCAGCTTCGAGAGCGCCAGCCGCTCCGCGCCCGTCGGCAGCATCCATCCGAACATCCGCGAAACGAAGCTCTTGGCGACAGACGGGGCCGGACGCTTCCGCAGCACGGAAAGTCCCCAGAACGTAAAGAAGATGCCGACCTCAGCCCCGGATGCCGCAAGGCCGTTCGCGAGAATCATCGCCGCCAGCGCCTTGTCGAGATCGTTGCTGAAGAGGACGATGGCTACAGAGTGGGGAGACGAAGGTGTAGGTGAAAGGTGTAGGTGTAGAGCGGAAGGCGATCCTTTGGTTAGTGTCGCCGATAGTTCGCCGCCCGGCTTCGACAGATCGGAAATGGCACAGTCATTCGCCGCACACCATCGCTTGAGGTCTCCCTCGAAGGTCGCGTCCGCCAGCACCCTGAACGACACGCCTTCCGCAGCATCCTTGAAAGCCGCCTTGAGCTGGACGACGGGACCGGGACACGGCAGCTGACGGAGGTCGAGTTCCCCCTGTAGACGCGGCGTCCCCGCCGCGTCAGAAGAGGATGTCGCCTCCTTTTCTTGACGCGGAGAAGACTCCGCGTCTACATGAGAAGGATGGAACATCAGCCAGGTCGCCCAGCCGCCGGAAAGGTTGTACGCCTTGAGGCCGTTCTGCTTGAGGATCCGTTCGGCGAGATAGCCGCGCAAGCCAACGGCACAGCACGTCACGTAAGTCCGCGCCTTGTCGAGTTCGCCGAGCCGTGAGCGCAAGTCGCCGAGGCGGATGTTAATCGCGCCGGGAATCGTCCCCATCTCGTTCTCCGCCGGTTCGCGCACGTCGAGGATCTGCGCTCCCTCCGGCAAGGTGTCGGGCGCGACCACGTCGCTCTTGCCCGTCAGCACGTTCTCGGCGACGAAGCCGAGGAAATTGACGGGATCCTTCGCCGAACTGTACGGCGGCGCATAGGCAAGCTCGAGCTCGCCGAGCTGCGCCGCCTTGAGACCCGTGCGCATCGCGACGGCAATCGTGTCGATGCGCTTGTCCACGCCTTTCGCACCGACGATCTGGGCTCCGAAGATCGTTCCATCGTCCCCGAAGAGCAGCTTCATGTTGAGCCGCACGGCCCCCGGATAGTAGCCCGCCCCCGAGGACGGATGAATGTAGATCTTGCGATAGGGACGCTTCGCCGCCCGAAGCCGGGCCTCGGTCCAGCCGATCCCTGCAGCCGTCAACTCGCCCACCTTGACGACGCTCGCCCCGTACGTGCCGCGATAGACGGATGCGCCGCCCGCCATGTTGTCCGCCGCAATGCGCCCCTGCTTGTTGGCCGGGCCTGCAAGGGCTATCGCGGTCTGCCCGCCGAAAACGGGGTCGACGACCTCGATGACGTCACCCGCCGCGTAGATGTCGGGATCGCTCGTGCGCAGATGCTCGTCCACGACGATGTGCCCACGCGGTCCGAGGGCGAGTCCTGCTGCCTTGGCCAGCTCGGAACGCGGCCTCACACCGGTCGAGACGATTGCGAGATCCGCCGCCAGCCGTTCGCCGTCGTCGAGGACCGCCTCCACGCCGTCGGGACTCTCCACGAAATCGGCGACCGTCCGTCCGAAGCGGATGTCGATTCCCATGCCGCGCAGCTCCGCCGCGAGCGGCTGCGCCATTTCGGCATCCATCGTCGGCAGCACGTGTTCGCCGCGCTGCACGACCGTCACATCAAGTCCGCGCTGGCGCAGGTTCTCCGCGACTTCAAGTCCGATGAACCCCGCGCCGACGACAATCACACGTCCTGGCAGGGCGCGTCGCCCCGCGACCAACGACAACTTGCCCATGACGCGATCCATGTCGGCAAGCGTCCAAAGATGCGCGACATGCGGATGGGTCGTGTCCGTGTAGGCGTCGCCGACCGGCATCGAGCCGGTGGCGATCAACAGCTTGTCGTAGCGGAGACGCGACGTCCCCGTCTCGTCCGCACAGACGACCTCTTTCTTCTCCCGGTCGAGAGTCGTCGCCTCGCAGTTCGTGCGCACGCCGACATTGAACCACGCGGCGAATTTCGCGGGCGGCATCACCGAGAGCCGCGCCCGGTCCTTGATCACGCCGCCGACATGATACGGCAGTCCGCAATTCGCATACGAAATCGACGCGCCACGCTCCAAGAGCACGATCTCAGCGTGTTCGTCCAACCGCCGTAGCCGGGCCGCGGCACTCGCCCCCGCCGCCACACCACCGATGATGACGTATTTCAT
>CAMAHK010000080.1 GCA_945834475.1 uncultured Verrucomicrobiota bacterium | reverse complement strand
CAAAAGCTCGCAGCGAGCCCACCCTGCAGCGGGGCAGCCACGCTCTCTTACCACCATTGCTGTTACCACGCCTATCGCTGAGAGCAGCGACGGTACGGGGCTTAATGCAGGAGTTCTGCTCTCTTCTGCTGTTGCCTGCCGGGTTAGATTGGTTCTTCGGTTGAGAATCTGGTGTGCGTGTGGGCGTGGCAGATCGCGAGGCCGAGGGCGTCCGCGGCGTCGTTCTGCGGGAGCTCGTCGAGCGCGAGAAGCGTCTTCACCATCCGCTGGATCTGCTCCTTCTCGGCGAGGCCGTTGCCGCAGATCGCCTTCTTCATCCGCCGCGGCTCGTATTCGTAGACGGGCAGCTCCGCGTCGGCGGCCGCCGTCAGCACCGCGCCGCGCGCTTCGCCGAGGACGAGCATCGTGCCCGCGTTCTTGCCATAGATGACGGACTCGATCGCCATCATGTCCGGCTGGTACGTCGCGATCAATTCCGCGACCTTCGCGTGAATCACCTTGAGACAGCCCGTGAGCGGCAGCTTCGCCGCGTTCTTCACGCTCCCGAAGTCCCGCGCGACAAGCCGCGAACCCAAAACCTCAAGCACGCCATACCCCGTCGACCGAAGCGACGTATCTATGCCAAGAACGATCATTCCACCGGCCGCCTGAACTTCGGATTGTTACCCGCAATGACAAGGGCAACTTCGCCCTTCACCTTTGCGTCCTTGTATTCGTTCACAAGGTCCGAGAGGTAGCCGCGCGAGACGCGTTCGTGGAGTTTCGTGAGCTCAATGCAAACGGCGGCTTCGCGGTCGCCCAAGACGTCCAGCGCCGCTTCGAGCGTCGCCCCGATGCGGAACGGCGACTCGTAGCAGATGAGCGTGTGCTCCCTGTCGGCATCCTCGGCGAACCAGTTGCGGAGCGCACCCGGTCCGCGCGGCGGAAAGCCGCGGAACGTGAACGACGAGGTGGAGAGTCCGCTCATGATCAGCGCGACATTCACCGCGCTTGCGCCGGGGATGACTTCGTAGGGGACGTTCTGCTGCGCACAGGTGCGCACAAGCCGATAGCCGGGATCGGAGATCGCCGGGTAGCCGCCGTCCGAGCAGAGCGCGACTTCCTTTCCGGCCGCGAGGTCGGCAAGCACCTTTTCGGTGATGCGCTCTTCGTTGCCCTGGCGGTACGAGAACATTTCCGGCGGACGCGGAATTGCGAAATGGGTGAGGAGCTGCCAGGTGCGGCGCGTGTCTTCGCAGGCGATGACAGCCGCGTTCTTGAACGCCTCAATGGCGCGCGGCGAGAGGTCCCCGAGATTGCCGATCGGCGTAGCGATGATGTGTAACATGAAATTCGGTTCCTTACTTGAGTACGCCGTCCTCAAGCGTCAGCGTCCGATCGCAGATCGCCGCGGCCTCGGGGGAATGCGTCACCATCACAAGCGAAAAGGCCTTTGAATCGGTCGCCAGTTCGAGGAGCATCTTCAGGATCTCCGCGCCCGTCCAAGCGTCAAGATTGCCCGTCGGCTCGTCCGCGAGGATGAGTTCGGGCTCTGTCACGAGGGCGCGGGCGAGGGCGACGCGCTGCTGCTCGCCGCCCGAGAGCTCGGAGGGGAGGTGATCGAGACGGTCGGCGAGGCCGACCTTTTCGAGGAGGGATAAGGCTCTGTTGCGACGCGACAGGAATGTCGCGTCCCCTTTGGCTTTCGCGCATGTCCGATGGTGTGCGCTCATCGTGGGGAGGAGGACGTTTTCGAGGACCGTCAGCTCGGGCATCAGGTGGTACTGTTGGAAGACGAAACCGAAGTTGGCGGGACGCGTCACCGCGCCCGAGGTCGGCTTCTCGAGTCCCCCAAGAATATTGAGGAGCGTCGACTTGCCCGCGCCGGAGCGTCCGACGATCGCGACCTTCTCACCCGGCGCGACCGATAGGTTCACGCCCTTCAAGACTTCAATCGGCTTCTGTCCGGGAAGCTTGAAACGTTTCTTCAGGTCGGTTGTCTCGAGGACGATTGACATAGGCGGTACAAATTTCTGGAAACGCCGCGGGCGAGGACGCACCGCGGTACGGGGCTGACTTACTCTGCAAGGGCTTTGACGGGATCCTTCAGCGAGGCGAGGAGCGCCGGGACGAACGAGGCGAGGAGCCCGAAGACAAAGACGAGGCCGACGACCCAGAAGATGTCCGAGACGATGAGGCGGTGCGGAATCGCCGCGAGGCCGTAGACCGAGGCCGGGAAGACCTCGACGCCCATGCGCGCCAGCCATTCGACGATGTTCTGGAGATTCGCGAGAACCGCCCACGAGGCGAGAAGCCCGAGGATGATGCCCGCCGTGCACTGGATCATCCCGTGCGTCATGAAGACACCCATGATCTCGCGCTTCGTAAAGCCGAGTGCCTTGAGGAGTCCGATCGCCGGGGTCTTCTGAACCGTCAGAACGAGGAGCGTGTTCATCACGCAGAAGACGGCAACGAGCGAGATCAGCGAAAGGAGGAGCGCCGTCATGTTCTTCTCGACGGCGAGGGCGTTGAAGATCTCGCGATCGGCTTCGCGCCAGGTGATCGCGCGGAGGTTGGCGGGAGGCGCTCCGTACCGCCGCCCGTCCTCGGGCGCGGCGTCTCCAAGTTTTCTGTTACCCGCCGCGGCCGAGACGGCTCGCGGTACGGTCTCGTCGACCAGGGCATCGAATTTCACTGGGTCGGTTGGGCAGTCGGTCTTGAGGTGGATGGCGAAAACGCCTTTCTCGATGCCCATCAGTTCGCGCACGTTCACGAGGGAGGCGACGGCGTAGCCCGAATCGTAGTCGTGCTGGCCACACGAGAAGATGCCGACGACCGTCCACTTGACGGGGAGGAAGACCTCGTCCTGCTGGGCGAGCGTCTTCGGCGAATAGACCGTCACTTCGTCCCCGACCCAGACGCCGAGCTGACGCGCGGCCGTCGCGCCAAGGACGATTGAATCGCCCTCGAGGTCGAAGGTTCCCGCACGCGGCGCACCGATCCGGTAGGCGTCCTTGAACGCGTCGCCATCCACACCGAGGAGCACCGGCGCGAGAACGCGTCCCCACGCCGACAGGAGGACGCGCGTGTCAATCTCGGGCGTCACGCAGGTGACGCCGGGAACCTGCCGCACAGCCTCGGCAATTTTCTCTTCGCCCTCAATGAGATAACCGTGTCGGGCGACGAGCGAGACATGCGGCTTGAAGTCGAGGATCTTCTCCTCCCAGATGTCGCCGAAGCCCGTCATCACGCTACGAACGATAATGACTACCGCAACACCCAGCATCACGCCGAGAACCGAGACGAATGTGATAACCGAAGCGACGGATCGCTTCGGTTTCAAGTATTTCAGTGCTAGAAAGAGAGAAAAGTTCATCTCTGCTGGTAAACGCCGCGGGCGAGGACGCACCGCGGTACGGTCGGCTTAGATGTCGACTTCGACTTCGACTTCCTGCTTCTTCGCCTTCTTGGACTTCCCAGCATCCGACGCATCGCCTTCGCTCTTGGCGGCCTTCGTCTGCGTCGTCGGCAGGTAGCGGTAGTAAACCATCAACTGCAGGGCGCAGAGACAGGTCGCCATCGTGTCGCCGGCACCGTGGACATCCTTGTTCTTCCAGAAGCCGCAGGCCTTGGGCTTGCCGTCGATGCCGTCGATCGTGCCAGCATCCTGCATCGAACGCGGATAGAGCTGCTTCATCGCGACGTTCCAGTCCTGCCAGGCCTTCACGTTCGCAGGGGTCGCGCCCTGGCACATGCCGGCCTGATACTTGCACTGCGAGGCATAGTAGCTGTAGTACTGGGGACAGGCACCCGGGAGGCCTTCCGTCAACGGTTTGCCACTCGGCTCGAAGCCCGGAGCCCACTGACGCATCGTATCGAGCGCCGCCTTGACTTCCTGCTCGTTCATGTAGCCGAGAAGCTGCATCGCCAGACACCCCGTCGCCGTCAGACCCGTCGGATTGCCGCCGGCCGTATAGTTGAAGCCGCCATTCCTGAAGTTGCGCGTCTTCAGGCACTTGATCGCCTTCTTGATGCACTCGTCAAGTCCATCCGGATGAAGTCCCGCCATCTTACAGGCCTTCAGGGCCTGCAACGCCCAGCCGGCATACGACATGTCGTCACGCGTCGATGTCTTGTTGAGCTTGTAGTCCCAGCCACCCGTCGGGGACTGGTTCTGCACGATGCGTTCCATCGAGTTGAGGGCCGCCTGCTTGACGTTGGGGTTCTTCGTCATGCCATAGGCCTCGCCAAGCGCGTAGGTCGCAATCAGCGTCGCATACTCGTTGCCGTCCACACCACTGAACGTGTAGCCGTTCGGGCCCTTCTTCTGCTGATTGATGAGGTACTGAATGGCCTTCTCGACCGTGCCACCAAACTCCTTCGAGCCAGGCGTTTCGCCGTGCGCAAGGAACGTCAAGATCGCGAGCCCCGTGTTCGAGATCGGCGAGGGCACCCAGGAGCCGTCGGACCTCTGCGTCTTCTTGAGCCAGCGGAGGGCCTTCAACACGGCCGCTTCGGTCGTCGCGTCGCCGTAGCCGTTACCGCCGCGCGTCATTGCCCCGATCGAACCCGGATTGCGCGAACCCGCCATCGACTTCATCGTGACCGGCGACTTGATGAGCGCCACCGAATCCTGCGTCGCGGGCTTCACCGAAACCGGCTCGTTCGTCGGCGGCGTCGGCGAGACCATGTCCGTCACCGGACCGACGACCGGCGTGTCGACCTGAATGTCGACCGTCTCGTCTGGCGGCGGCGGTTCCTCAATTTCCTGCTCCTGCTCTTCCTGGAGCTCGGCTTCCTCTTCGACCGCACTCGCGATGTCGACCACGATCACATCCTTCTGCTGGCCGGAAACGGCGGTGATGACGATGAGCGCGATCACGCCCACGGTCGGCAGCAACAGCGCCACGATCGGCGCCGAAAGACGCTGCAGCTCCGTGCGCGCGATCTTGTACTCGGCCGAGTTCTTCGGCTTGCTGAGCCCCGAAAACATCTCGCCGAGGCGCTTGAAAAAGCCCTTCTCCTCGAACTGAGCCTCGATCTCGGCCTTGCGTTGCTCAAAGAGCTCTTCCGCCGAAAGCGGCTGCTCCTCGAGCATTTCTTCCTCAATATATTCTTCAGCCATACAAACCTTTCCACCTTACATCGTGAAGATGCTCACGCTGAAGAGTTCGTTGCGGTAGCAGATGTCCAAGACGTCGACAAGCGCCTTGTGCGGCGAGTCTTCCGTCGCACGAATGATGATCGCGGTCTTCTTGCTCGTGCGCGCGACTTCTCGCAGATTCTGGTCAAGTTCCGCGCGCTTCATCTCGCGCTTGTTGTAGACGATCACCCCGTTCGCGTCGCGCCCCTTGCCGATCTCGATCGTACACGGCGGCGTGTCGTTCTCTTCGGAAGCGGACCCCGATGACGGCGCCGGACGGTTCGCGTTCAGCTTGGAGAAGATGTCCTCCTGCTTGATCGTGACGACGAAGAAGATGATCAGCTCGAACACGACGTCGATCATCGGCGTCATGTCGAGCGCGGGATTCTCCTGAGGTTTGCGTGCCATCAGTGGGCCCTCCTCTTGACGGCGTCGAGATGCTTGCGGCCGGGCCGGCCCGGCTTCGAGGTCTTGTCCTCGTTGACGGCCATGAACGAGATCTTCCAGAGTCCGTTCGCCGTGCAGGCATTCATGACGCGGGCAACCGCCTCGTGGCGGCAGTTGAAGTCCGCACGGATCAGCACCGGGAACTCCCCGTACTTTTTCATGCGTTCCTTGACGCGGCGGCCGATCTCGTCGGGCGTGATCTCGCGGTCACCCATCGAGATGCGTCCCTTCGGGAGCGGCTTGCCGTTCTTGTCGCGGCTCGCAATGTCAATCTGCATGTGCGAGGGCGGCAGTTCCTCCGGCGTGAGCACGATGCCGTGCTTGCCGTCTTCCAGCTCGATCGTCTCGTCCTTCTTTTGCGCTTCGGTGAGCGTGACGACGAAGAAAATGATCAGCTCGAACACGACGTCGATCATCGGCGTCATGTCAAGGGCTGGGTTCTCCTGATTCTTGCGTGCCATTGCGGCTCGTCTCCTTCAGGACCGGATTAGGCGGGGAGCTCTTCCAGACCTTCGGCGCCCGGATCGACCGCGACGTTGCGGAGGCCGTTCAAAATCTCCATCGTCATCGCCGTCATCTTGAGGATGAGGCGGTTCGCCTTGTTGCGGAGCACGTAGAACGTCGTGATGGCCGGAATGGACACGATAAGGCCGCCGGCCGTCGTCCACAGCGCCTGGCCGATCGAGGCCGCGAGTGCGGAGGCGTCGCCGGCGCCGCCGGACGCGAGGGCCTGGAACGTCAAGATCATGCCCTGCACCGTACCGAGAAGGCCGAGGGACGGGCCGAGGTTGCCGCAAACCGAAATCCAGTTCAGGCGCTGCTGGATCTTCTCCTGCTCGAGGTCGGACGCCGCGGTCACAGCCTCCTGAATCGCCTCGAAGCCCTCTTCGATGTGCTGGAACGCCGCGAGGACGATCGCCGACATCGCGGACGGATTCTGCTGGCAGACCTCCATCGCCTTGACGACATCGCCTTCGCCCATTGCGCCCGCGACGCCGTCCATCAAACGCTTCGGCATGAGCTTCTCGGGCTTGATGAGGACGGAGGAGTCGATCGCGAAGTAGACGAACGCCGCGAAGTCGCCGAAAAGCGTGAACCAGAGGACCGTGCCGACGAAGCCCGAACCGAAGACGATGTCGTAAAAACCACCGCCGCCCTTTGACTGCTGAGCCGCGTTCGACGAGACGACATTGCCGTCCGCATCGGTAATTTCCTGACCGAACGACTGGAGCGCAGCCATCGGGGCAACACACGTGCCAATGAGAATCGACATTGCCAGCAGGGACTTTTTGATCTTATTCATTTTTTGATTTTCCTTTTTGAAATTGAATTTTGATTTCGTCGTATTTAAACCACCAACCAACAACCAACAACTAACTCAAATCTGCTTCGCCTGCGCACGCAGACGCTCGGCGCGGGCGCTCTGGCCGAGCTTGTCGAATGCGGCCGCGGCCTTCACGCAGGCGTCGGCGCGCTCGCGGCGGCACTCGGGATCCTGATACATGAGAACGACGCGGAGGTAACCGTCGCGCAGCGCCTCCTTGATCTTCTCGTTGTTGTCGCTCGCCGAGTTGACGATCAGGTCACCGCGCATGACGAGCGCCGCCGCCGAAGAGGCGCGATCACCCGTCGAGGACGCCTTCTTGAGCAGGTTCTCGAGCTGGTCGAACTTGCCGAGCTTCATCAGCGCCTGCCAGTAGGCCGAGGCGAGGTCGCCGCAATAGGCCGCGGACTTGTCTTCGGAAATGATCGGCTGGCAGACCTCGTAGGCCTTCTGCGCGTTGCCCGCCGCGAGATGCGCGAGCGCCAAATAACGGCCCGCCGGCTTGTCCCACTGCATCATGCGGTAGCCCGAAACGATCTTCGCGAGCGTCGCCACCGCCATCGCACCCTGGCCGCCTTCGACCTGGGCGACGGCCTTGTCGTAGCCCGCCGGCTTCGGGATGTCGAGGCTCACGACGTCGACGAGCTTGATCTCCTGCGAGATCTTGCCCTTCTCGACGAGATAGGCCTTCGCGCGAGGCTGCCACTTGATGTCACCGCTCACCTGCGCGGTCTCGGTCGAGATCGTGCCCTGGATCGCGAACGCATTCGCCGCGGCCAAAGCCGCCAGTCCAATCATCAGTTTCTTCATCAGTCGTTACTCCTCTAAAACCTATTCACTATTCACTCTAACCTATTCACTCGGCAGGTGCCGCCGGCGTAGCCGGGGCAACTGCCGCGCCAGCCGGAAGGTCCGCCTTCGCTTGGTTCATGCAGTTCATGACCGTCGTACGCGCCTTGCCGTTCGGGAACGAATCAAGATATTCCTGGCCGAAACGGATGACGAGGTCGGCCTTGTCGGCGCCCATCTTCGAGAAGAGCGGTACGAGCGAGGCGTAGGCGCGTTCGAGGTTGGCGAGCGCACCACCTTCCATCTTGTCGAGCGGCAGCGCTTCCGTCGGGCCATGCGACTGGATGAAGATCTGGAAGCGCGAGGCAGCGTTGCCGCAAGTCTCGAGCGCCTCTTCCTTGAGGCCCATCGTCTCTTCGGCGTGCATGCGGTCGATGAGGACGTCGCCGGAGAGGAGGTCGAGCTGGTCCTGTTCCCACTGCGGCTTCTGCTTCCAGTACTGGCGCACCTTCCTGAGCGCGCCCATCGCCGCGCCGAAGCACTTACCGCGCATCGTCGCGTCCTTCTCCGACCGCCCCTGATCGGAGGCGACCTCGACGAGCATGAAGTTCGCGTCGGCCGCGATCGTCATCTTTGACATCTTCGGGTCGGCGAGGAACTGGTCGAGCGCCTCACGAGCCTCGGCGAGCGAGCCCTGCTTCCAGGCCGTCTTCGCGAGGCCGAGCCGCGCCTTCGCGACCGTCAGCACGCTGTTCGTGCCCGCGAGGCGGATCGCCCGCTCATAAGCTTGGTTCGCGAGATCCCAGCTCTTCGCGTCGATGAGCGCTTCGCCCGCGTTGAGGAACTGGACGGCCGTGTACGCGCCGTCGGTGCGGAGCATCTCGGAGTAGATCTCCGTACCCTCCTTGCGCATGCCCATCTCGATGAGCGACTTCGCGAGCCGCGGCTTCGCGTTCTTCGCCTCATCGGAATCGGGGAACTGCTTCGAGAGCGCGTCCAACGCGTCCTTCGCCTTCACGAGGTCGCCGAGCGCCGTGTAGATCGTGCCCTGCTTGACATAGGCTGCCGTCGCCCACTTGCCTTGGGGATAGACCTCAAGATAGGCCGCATAGCTCTTCGCCGCGTTCAGGCGGTACTTCTCGAGGTTCGCCTCGGGACGCTTCATGCGGCTCCAACACTCGCCGACGAGGAAGAGCGCCGCCTCGCGGAGGAATGCGTACTTCTCCTTGTCACCGGCCGGTGTTGAGGGATCTTCCATCGCCTGTGTGGCCTCCTTGTTGAAGCCCTGGAAGTTCATGACCGCACGGACGATCTGGGCCGTCGCGAGCTTCTCGGCCTTCTCTACGGCCTCGGGCGTCGCATTTGTCGATGCATTGTCGAGCATCGCGAGACCGCGCTTCTGATACATCTGTGCGAGCTGCATCTGCGCCTGCAGGCGGCGAATCTTCACCGTCTCAACGTCGAGGTACTTCGCGATCCACTCAATCTGACTCTTCTCGTCGCCGAGCTTGCCGCTACACTCCGAAATCTTCGCCATCGAGACCGCGTAGACGCTCGCGTTCGTGTACGTGGAGGCGATGATCTTCCAAAACTTCATCGCGTCCTCATACCGCTCGTTCTTCTGCATCTCGCTCGCACGGGCCGCCGCGACATTCGCAGCCGACGTATGGCGCGTGTAGTTCCGGCAGAATTCGCCATAGAGCCAGTCGGCGCGCGTCAAGTTCTTGTATTCGGTTTCCTTCGCCGCGAGACGCACGACCGCGTCACCGGCGGCAATCATGATCCCCTTGTCCTTCGCTCCTGCAAAGCGCTCCGCGAGATAGCCTTCGACGGCGTCCGCATCCATGCGGTAGTCGGCCTTCTCCGTCTCGTCCTTCGTCTCAAGGATGAGGTCGAGGTAGGCCGAGGCGATGTTCTCAACCGCGCTGATCGACTCGGGGAACTCGGGATAT
Organism: uncultured Verrucomicrobiota bacterium; assembly: GCA_945834475.1. Classification (GTDB taxonomy): domain Bacteria; phylum Verrucomicrobiota; class Kiritimatiellia; order RFP12; family UBA1067; genus UBA1067. The sequence goes on along the minus strand of CAMAHK010000080.1, from coordinate 2,275 downwards.
TTCGCGAGCACCGCGTAGTAGGCCTCGATCGCCTCCTTGTACTGACCCGAGGCGAACTTCTCGTTCGCGTCGCGGAACTGCGCCGCACGGACCTTCGCGATCTGCTCGGCCGTCACCTTCGTCTTGATCTTCGCCTGGTACTTCTCTTCGGCGAACTTGCGGATTTCCTCGGCGAGATCGCCGGCCTGCGGCGCCCACGACGAGGTCTCGAAGTTCAGGAAGACGCCCTGCGCCATCGCGAACGCGCCCTTCCCCGCGTCGCGCTTGCCGTTCTGCTTCTTCGGGCCGAACATGCAGACCTTCACCTTCTCGTCGTCGCGCTTCGCGTTCTTGTATTCCTTCTGCGCGGCGTCGAAGAGGATCTTCGCCTGAAGATAGAGACACTCGGGGAGCGGGGACTGCTTGAGGAGGCCCGCCTTGCCGTCGGGATCGTACGCGACGATCTGGTCGTGGAGCTCCTGGAGCTGCGGCTTGTGCTCGTCGATGATCTCGGACGCGCGCTGCGCATCGCCCTTCAGCTCCTCGATGTGGGCCTTCATCGACACGGCGCGACCGAAGTAGACTGGCTTCTCGAGCTGCCAGAGGAGCTTGTCGGCGATCTTCGTCGCGGCGGCAATGTACTGGTCGCGCTCTTTCTTCTGCTTCGGGTCGGACGCGCCGTCGATGAGCTTCAGGTAAAGATCGCACGTCTCGCAGGCGAGGTTGCACCATTCGTTGTCCTTCACCGACTTGAGAAGGGTCTCGTAGCGCTCGGCGGCCTTCGCGTACTGGCCGTCCATCGCAAGAAGCTGCCCGTAGGAATAGCACGACTCAAGATAGAACTTGCGGATTTCCTTCGGCGGCTTCGGGAACGCCGTGAAGAACTCGTCGTAGATCTTCATGCAGTCCTGCTTCTGACCGCGCCCGTAGTAGTTGTTCGCAACCTCGAGACGCGCCGCCCAGTACTTCACCGAATTGCGGTCGGGAAGCGAGGCGATTTTCTTTTCCGCCGCCTCGAACTGGCCGAGCGCGAGCATGCCGCGAATCTCGATCGCGAAGAACCGCACCTCGGACTCGGGCCACTTTTTCTTCGTCGCGTCGATGATCGGCGCCGCGAAATCAGGATAGCCGTAGGTAACCAGCGCCTCGACGTACGAAATCTCGGCCTCAAGCTCGGGGTTCTCTTGCGGCTCCTCGGCCGCCGCCTCAGCGGCTTCCTGAGCGACGACAGACGACGCCAAAAGCGCCGCCAACGAAATTGCGGTGATGAACTTAAATCTCATGGTGTGACGATTATACTACAAACTTCAGAGACCTTGCAAGAGGAAATGCAATTTCCTTCATATATTTCTCACTCCGGCAAGTCCGCCTCGGGATAGGACTCGAGTTGCTGAATGCGCGCGTTCAAGCAAGCGCGCATCGCCTCGATTGTTGTCTGCGCATATGCCTGTCGCAAGACGTTCAAACGGCGACGGCTCCACTTATAGGCCAAATCACAGAATGCCAGCATTGAATCGATTGTCGCCACCTGGTTTGTCTCGGTACTTAAACAACTCCACGCATAGGCCCCGATATGATTCCGAAGCGGCAAATTGTCGATCTTCGATGCAGCGAACAACAAGTCGCTCACTGCTCCCGCCCTGTCGACAGCGAACTCGTTCGCCTGCGATTCATCGGCCATAGACGAACGGAAACGGTCCAACTGCACGACGGAATTGCTTGTCACGCCTTCAACCTTGGTCAGCACTCGCATTGCGTAGCGACCACAGGCAACATTTGTGACGCACGATTCGATAAAAGGCATCTGATTTAAAGAACCATACCTGTTGATCAACAAGAGCGCGTCTTCCTGATCCATCTTATCAGCAGCCCTTGCATAAACCTCCTCTGCCACTTGGCACACGCGGTTACTGTCCGATCCGAGATTCACAAACAACCACCTTGCCCACGACGAATCGCCATGCACATCCCTTCTAGAATTCCGCATCTTGGCAAGCACCTCATCACACAAAGACGACATGTCGTCTTCACCGGCAAACAAAGCGGCAGAACACACGATTGAAACGGCAAGTAGCATCTTTCTCATTTCACACCTCCATCAATGACACTCTGGAACACGAAATCCTTCAACGCCCAGAAATCCGACAGGCACCAAGCACTTCCGATACGTTTCCTCTCCATCAGAAGTATCCTGTATCATAATACCATAAATCGGGCCAGCGGTCATATCGCCCCGCTGGTCGGGCGCATCTGTGGATTTTAAAACTTCTTCTCCCCATCTGCACCTACCAATAGC
>CAMAHK010000079.1 GCA_945834475.1 uncultured Verrucomicrobiota bacterium | reverse complement strand
GGGTTTGAACAAGGAATAATATATCTTGCATAATATCACTTCAATCTGTTGTTCTCGTTGTTTATTGGGTTCATGACCCTACTCAAGTATATATATACATTAGCAGGGGTGTTTTTTCGGACAGACTGGAGCCGAAGGCGGCGGATGCGAAGTTTGTTGCGTCGATTGAGATGGTCGATGGCGTGCCGAAGGTGACGTGGTTGCCGGATCTTGGGGCGGAGCGCGGGTGTCGGGTGCTGGGGGCGAAGGGGCTGTTACCCGCCGCGGCCGAGACGGCTCGCGGTACGGGCTTGGAAGCGCCGCGGGCGAGACGCACCGCGGTACGGGCTTGGAAGCGCCGCGGGCGAGACGCACCGCGGTACGGTGTGGGAGATTGTGACGGAGGAGAAGAAGGGGGATTACAGGTTCTTCAAGGTTGCGGTTGAGGTGCCGTAGCCTGTATCCTTGCTGTGTTGCTTTATGTCCGCCGTGTTTCGTCTGGAGCGCGGCGGGCGTTGACTTTCGGGATGTGATTTTGGTAATATTAAGTGTCTCGACTCATTAGATAGTTGTCAAATCTAGTGAGTACATTCATTTAACACATGACCAAAGGCATGAATATGGACACGCATCGACTTCGCGAGATTTCTGACCGACTTCTTGAAAATACGCCAAATGACTATCGACGCTACCTTTATACGCAGATAGACTGGCGCAATCGCATGGTTTGTCTGAAGGGGGCGCGTGGGACGGGCAAGTCAACCATTCTGCGGCAGCGTCTGCTGGAAGTCCATGGACATTCAGAAGAGGCCATTTATCTCTCTCTCGATTATCTTTGGCTCTCGGTGCGCGAACTGCTGGACGCAATTGATTCGTTTTATAAGAACGGGGTGAATGCGTTTTATCTGGACGAAGTTCATCATGTGCCTGACTGGGGAGCTCTGATGAAGAATCTGTATGACATCTACCCGGACATTTCGATTGCCTATAGCGGATCGTCGCTTTTGCGGCTGGATGGATCGCAATCCGATCTGTCGCGCCGCCAGATGGCATATGAACTCAAGGGACTTTCATTTCGTGAATATCTTGCGTTCGAGGGTGTCAAGGACATTCCGGCGGTGACGCTTGAGGAGTTGCTGGCGAACCATCGGGAGCTTGCGTTTGAGGTGACGCGAGGAATCAAGATTCTGCCGCTTTTCAAGAGATATCTCGCGTGTGGTTACTATCCGTTTTACAAGGAGTCGCCCAGCGGGTACGCCGAGCGCATCGTTGAAGTGGTCAACAAAGTCCTCGACAGCGATTTGCCGACGATTGAAGACGTAACGCCGGCAACGATTCGTCGGACGAAGAAGATGCTGTCTGTTCTGGCGGCGAGCTGTCCGCAGCAGCCCAATATGGCGAAGCTCTATCGCGAGCTTGAGACGGATCGTAATCAAGGGGTAAAGATGCTGGAGGTGTTGGAGCGGGCTCGGCTGCTGATGTTGGTCGCGAGTGGTAGAAATAAGCTCGACAATTTGTCCAAGCCCGAAAAGATTTACTGTGACAATCCCAATCTCATGTGGGCCCTTTCGTCCGATCCGAATTCCGGCACGTTGCGCGAGACGTTTTTCGTCAATCAGTTGCGCGCGGCCGGTCACTCAGTGCTTTTGCCGGCGCAAGGGGATTATACGGTGGACGGTCGTTGGCTGTTCGAGGTTGGCGGAAAGACGAAGCGCTTTACCCAGATCAAGGACATTCCCGAAAGCTATGTCGTCAATGACGAGGTGGAAAATACGGAAGGGAACAAGATTCCCCTCTGGCTGTTCGGATTCCTCTACTGAGGCTGCGGCGATTGAGATGGTCGACGGCGTGCCGAAGGTGACGTGGTACGGGACTCACTTGTTTGGGGGAAGTAAGGTCGGGGGTGTTTTGGTAAAATGGGGCGAGTTTGAGAGAGACTTGCCATGTCAAAATTCATATTTGCGATTGTTGGTTGCTGTTGTGCTTTCTGCCTCAGTGGGGCGGAGGGGTGGAAGCGCGATTCGGGGCTTCGGGCGGTGGAGGGGGACTTCACGGCGGCGTTCACGTTCCGCTGGCACGGGTATGCGCCGATTCCCGAGAAGATGGACTGGCGCAACGGGATGATCGCGTCGCATCGTTCGGGGTATTACGACGGGTGGCGCGTTTATCTCCACGACGAACAGGAGGGGCATCCCGTCTTTGAGATTGGTCGGCCAGAGGGCGGCATCTCGATTGAATCAGGCGAGGGACTTTCGACGGGCGTGTGGCACCGCGTCGTCGTCTCGTGGCAGGCGGCGACGGATGATTCGACACGCGGCACGATGCGGCTCTTTGCCGACGGAGCGCTGATGGCCGAGTCGGCGGCGGACCGTCCGCGTCCACGTGTCGATGCCTCGCCCGTGATGCTCGGCTACGTCGATTTCGGCGTCGGCGCGCTCAAGCTCGAGGTCGGCATGTGCACGCTCGCGCCGCGGGCCTGGACGACGGAGGACGTCGCAGCCGATTATCGGGATGATCCGCAGATCGCGGCGGATGATCCGTTGAGTGGGCGACCGCTCTTTCGCGAACTTGTTGAGCGAGCCGACCGGCAGATTGCTGATTCGGCCGCGCGGCGCGAGGCGTTGATGAAGACGGCTTCCGAAACACCGACGACAGCGTGCGTCATTGCGAATCGGGACTTTGAAGGCGATGTGCTCAAATTGTCGCGCTCGGCGTTTTCGCGTGTGACAGATCCGGCAATCAAGGCGCGATTCCCCAAAGCCGTGCGCGAGCGGGTGCTGGCGGTGCCTGTTCCGGGATTCCCCGAGCGTGCGGCGTATGGTGTCGGTGTCTCCAAGCGGCGTGCGACGCTCGTCTTCGCAGATGGTGTCGAACCGCTGCCGCAGGCGGTCTGGCCGAACGGAGACTGCGCGGCGGCAACGGCGAAAGACGGACGTTGGCGCTTTGACGATCCGGCTGCGCCGCGATTGGCCGCGGGGACGAAGGCGCTGGGCTACGGATATTGGCAATACCTCTGGGCGGATGCGGCGTTGCCGATTGAAGCTGCGGCGGACGGGAGTTATCGACTTCTGCAAGAGCATAGCTATGGTCTTGGCGACAAGCCGAAGGCGAAGCTGATGGGCGTTCCCGAGGTCGTGGACCAGCCCGGCGAATGGTGTGTCGTTGACGGTGTCCTTTATCTCCTGCCGCCGGAGGAGGAGTTTCGGTTTGTGACGATTCCGCAGACGAAGGGGCCGCTCTTCAAGGCCGTGGGCGAGAAGCGTCCGATTGTCCTTCGCAACGTGACGTTTGCGGGCTCGCTCGGCACGGCACTCGAGCTGATCGACTGTGCGGACGTGACGCTCGACCATGTGACTTTCGTCGGGAATTGCGGGGACGCGGCAATTATTCGGAATTGCGGACGCGTGCGGATTCTCAATTCGACCTTTGCGAATACAGGGTTCACCCAATTTAATCTGATGGGCGGCGACCGGTGGACGCTCACGAAGGGAGAGATGATCGTTGAGAATTGTCGATTCAGTCGTCCGGGACTCTTGCAGCGGACCTACACGCCGTGCATCTTGCTGGACGGTTGCGGGGGCATCGTCTCGCGTTGCACCTTTTCGTCAACGCCGTCGAGCGCGATTCGGATCGAGGGGAATGATCATGTCGTGCGCGATTGCCGGTTTGCGTCCACAGTTCTGGAGTCCGACGACCAGGGGGCGATCGACATTTGGGGCGATCCGACGTATCGCGGCAATCTCTTTTACAAGAACACGTTTGTCAATGTCGGCGGTGACGCGAACCATGACTGCGGACGCAATGCGATTCGCTTCGACGATTTCATCTCGGGCATGGCGGTCGTCTCGAACACCTTCGTCAATGCCGCGCAAGGGAATTTCGGTGCGGTCAACATGAACGGCGGACACTATAATCTGATTCGCGGCAATGCGTTCAGGAACTGTGCGCTCGGCATTGGCGGTTATGGTTGGGGCGACAAGCGCATGGCCGAACGTCTTGCGACAGACGAACTCAAGGGGAAGCTCAAGATCCTGGAGGGGAATCCTCTCTATCTCAAGCGCTATCCCGAACTCGTCCGTCTCGGCACCGACGACGCGGCCTGGTGTGTCTTGGACAATCGATTCCGCGACACGCCCAAACGCATCCGCCACGCGAAGCTGACAACGCTATTCCGATAATGACTGATTATCGTGCCCCGTTACGTTTAGAGGGTTTTCAACGACAGGACATCCGTCCTTTTGATCCGTCCTTTCAGGGTTGGATTCTTTTCGAGAAAGGCGTCGATTTTCTTCTGGAATGCGGCGGCGTCAAAACGCGCACGATCGGCTTTGACTTCATAGATGTCGACTTGCCCTGTGAGTTCGTCTTCACAGACGAGGTCGATTTCGTTTTCGCCCTTGCGATCCCACCAGCCGCCGATGCGGGTGTAGGATGATTCGCCGATGAACTTCCATCGGAAGTAACGTTCGAGGGAGAATCCGGCAAAGGTTGCGAAGTCACGCTGGATCAGCGTCTTGAGCGCGTCCTTGCGATCCATCTCGATCCAACTGCGGTACTTGTAGAGGAACCGGAACCAGAATCGCAGGAAGGCGTCCTCAAGGGTATAGTGCGTGTTTCTGGATTTCTCGCGGTCGAAGATTGGGACGATGCGGCTGATGATGCCGTAGTCGTTTTCCAATCGCGATAGATAGGTTCCGATCTCCTGGCCGACGGCGTTCGTCAAGTCGCCGAAGGTGTTCTTCCCAGAGGCGATTTCCGTCAGGATGGAGAAGAACACGCTGTATTCCGCACCGAACTCCTCGGCCAGGAGGATCTTGCCTTCGTCAAGAAAGGGGGAACTTTCGCTGAGGATTTCATCGAACATCGCCGTGCGGTCGCAGGCATGGGCATCCATCAAAAGCTGAACGTAGCGTGCGACGCCGCCTGTCAGTGTCCACAGACACCAGAGGTCATCTCCCGTGTAGTCGGGCTTGTAGTGCCCGAGAATCGTCTTGAGCAGCGTGGCGCTGAAGGGCTTGAGCTTGAGGTGGCCTGTGTTGCGTCCGTAGAGCGGTTGCTCCCGGTTGAAGAAGATCTTGTTCATCAGCCGGTTGACGCTTCCGCAAACGAGGAGATTGAGCTTTGCCGTATGCTGGCAGTCGTCCCAGATTCCTTGAAGTTCGCCGAAGACGGCGGGGTTGATTTTGTCAAACTCTTGAAATTCATCGATAACGAGCGTAATCGGACGGGTCTTTGCGGCCTTGACGACAAGACGAATGAGGTCGCAGAAGGTTTCGGCCTGTCCGAGCGCTTCCAATCCGGCGTTTTCGATGTCTTGCTGCAGGGAGTGGCAGAGTGTTTTCTCGCCGAGACGTCGGATCAGTAAATAGATGAAAAGGTCGGCTCCGTCATTCAGGGCCTGTTTGATCAGTTCGGTCTTGCCTATACGACGACGCCCGGTGATGACAGTGAATTTCGCGTATTGGTGCGAGCGTTCGCGGATAAGACGAAGCTCGGCGATTTCCTTTTCGCGACCAAAGAATTGCATGAATGATGCCTCCGGAATTCAAGCTGCTAACACTACAGTTACTAACAATAGGTTTAGTAATGCGCATTGTATCATTTTCATCTACAGAAAGGCAAGTCGCCTCACGCTCGTGCCGTAAAGGCTGTTGTGTGACATTATGTTGGTCTCGGATTGTTCATTTCGTGACGAAATGAGTTATTGTAACATTCCATTTCGTGACATGGGTATTGACTCTAGATTCTGTTTATGATATGATTGCGCTGAAATGTGTTGATAATGAGGATTTATGATGGTTGATTTCTCTCGCAAGTTCTATGATCGGATGTTGGCTTGGAAAGCTGACTTGGCGGATAAGTATGCGTTGCTTGTTGAAGGGGCTCGGCGTGTTGGTAAGACGCACCTTGTTACGCGATTTGTGAAGAACGAGTATGAGACATATGTGTACATTGACTTTTCAAAGAAGGATCGAGTTGCGAAGGAATCGAAGCGTGCTTTTGAGGAAGAGTCGGATACGGCGAGTCTTGTGGAGCGGCTGGCTTTGATTCAAGGCGTACGACTTGTTCCGGGTAAGACCTGTTTTGTCTTTGATGAGGTGCAGCGTTTCCCTCAGGCACGTGAGGCAATCAAGCCATTGATGGCATTCGGCAAGTACCATTATATTGAGACGGGTTCGCTACTTGGAATTCGAGAGAATGTTGATGATATCGTGATTCCGTCCGAAGAACACGCAATGAAGCTTCATCCTTTGGATTTTGACGAGTTCTTGGATGCTGTGGGAGAGGGTGTTCTCAAGGATAAAATCAAGGAAGCGACAGATCGACAGCGTGCTTTGCCCGATTTTCTGCATGACAAGGCAATCAAGCTCTTTCGGACTTATATGGTTGTCGGTGGGATGCCTCAGTCGGTCGAAGCGTACCTGACGGGCGAGGAGCGAAAGCTTGAGAAGTCAGAAGTTGCCAAGCGCGAGATTCTTGCCTTGTACCAGAAGGATATTGGCAAATACGCCAAGGGGTATGCGGCGAAAGTCAGGGCGATTTTCAGGACGATACCGGCGGCATTGAATACGCGCGAGAAGAAGTTCCGCCTGTCGAATCTTTCTGTCAATGCACGGATGCGCCGGTATGAGAATGCGTTTCTCTGGCTTTCGGATGCGATGATTGCCAATATCGCGTACAATTCGACGAGTCCGGATGTCGGTCTGGAGATGAGCCTGGAGAGCTCGCTCTTCAAGTGCTACATGGTGGATACGGGGCTCTTGGTTTCTCAGGCAATGTCTGGGAGCGAGGACATTGATTCAAGGTTGTTGCGCGGCGTATTGTACGACAATCTCGGAATAAACGAGGGGATGTTCTTTGAAAATGCCGTGCAGCAGATTCTAGTTTCCAAAGGATACGACCTGTTGTTTCATTCTGTCAAGGACGCGGAACAAAAAGAGCGTACAATGGAGATAGACTTCCTGATTCGCAAGGGAATCAAGGTGTGTCCGATTGAGGTCAAGAGCGCACGCTTTCGGGAGCATGCTGCGCTTGACAGATTCATTGCGGCATATTCGCGCAAGTTGGGTGCGCGCTATGTTGTTACGACGGCTCCGGCAGAAAATAAAGGTGGGATCGATTATATTCCGATCTATGCCTTTCATCATTATGTCTAAGGCCTTTCACTCGTTTGGGGGAAGTCGGCGGAAGTGATTTCTGATAGAATTTTAGTTAAATTAAGGAACGGACAATGAATAAGTTCTGTGTTGCGGCAGGGATGGCTCTCTGCCTGGTTGGGGGCGTTGTGTTTGGCGAAGGGGCGGCGATTGCGCCGAAGTGCCTCTATTCGACGACGGAGACGATTGCGGGGACGAAACTCGAGGCGGAGAAGGTCGTCACGGTCGAGAAGGGCGTCGTGACGGTCGCGGGATCGAACGCGGAGTATCCGTGCTTCGACCTGAAGCCGGCGGGCGGCGTGTGGGATCTCTCGCCGTGGGGGCATGTCGAGACGCAGGTGAAGAATACGTCCGAAATGCCGATTGCGGTCAACATGCGCGTCGATCAGACGGATCCGTTTCAGAGCAACACGGAGATCGCGTACCTGAAACCGGGCGAGTCGCGCACGCTGAAGGTCATCTTCGGCTACCAGTACGGCTTCAAGCCGGGGCCGAAGCTCAATCCCGCGAAGATCAAGCTCGTGAAGCTCTTCGTCGGCGGCAAGAGCGACAAGACGCGCACGTTCACGTTCACGGACGTCTTCGCGAACGGTCCGTCGGGCGAGAAGCCGCCGGTGAATCCGAACTACGTCGTGACCGTCCCCGAGAACGGCGTGATGGTGCCGATGAAGAACGGCTCCGAGAAGAACCTCTCGACCTTCAACGACGCGAAGGCCGTCTTCACGAAGGAGGGGACGGTTGCCGTGACGCTCGCCGACCGCGAGTGGGGCGCGGTGCGTGTCAAGCCCGCGCAGGGCAGCTGGAACCTCGGGGCGTGGCTCAAGGTGACGGCGCGCGTCAAGAACACTTCGAAGAAGCCGATTGCCCCGCGGATGAAGATTGACGGCGGAGCGGCGATTGAGACGGACGAGACATCGATTGCGCCGGGACAGACGGCCGTTCTCGAAAAGACTTTCTTCGCGCCGCAGAGCTGGTGCGCGAAGGAGGGGCAGGGCACGCTCCCTGGCTGCGAGTACAAGTTCGAGAGCCACCGCGTGAAGGGTGTCGTCTTCAGTGCGAAGGGACAGCGCCAGACGTTCGAGATCCTCGAGGTCAAGGCCGAGGAGGTCCTCGCCGAGCGCGCGGACTGGGTTGGCAAGAAGCCGCCGGTCGCCGGCAACTGGAAGCTCGTCTGGCACGACGAGTTCCGAGGCAAGACGCTCAACACGAACGACTGGGGCATCTACACGGCGAACTACTGGGATAAGCGCACGCACTTCGCGAAAGAGAACGTCTTCCTGCGTGACGGCCGCGCGGTGCTCAAGTACGAGAAAAAGACGGGACACCAGAACGACGATCCGGGCGCGAAGACGACGGACTACGCCTGCGGCTATCTCGACACGTACGGCAAGAAGACATGGACGTACGGCTACTTCGAGGCGCGGATGAAGCTGCCGACGGCGCCGGGACTCTGGCCTGCGTTCTGGACGATGCCGGACCGTGGCGCGGACAAGGGTCCGCAGTGGGTGCGCGCCGATACATGGAACGGCGGCATGGAGTTTGATGTGATGGAGCATCTGACGGCGTGGGGTCCGCATCGCTTCAATATCGCCTGCCACTGGGATGGCTACGGCAAGGACCATAAGTCCGTCGGCACCTCGGGCGCGTATGTGCCCGCCGACAAGGATGGCTTTATGGTCATCGGTTTCCTCTGGCAGCCCGGCAAGTATGTCGTCTATGGTAACGGCGTTGAGATCGGTCGCCTTGAATCGAGCCGTATCTGCTCCGTGCCGAGCTACATCATTCTTTACATGGTCTCGGGCGGCTGGGCGAACGTGCCGCTTGAGGACGAGAAGCTCCCCGCCGAGTTCGAGATCGATTGGGTCCGTGTGTGGCAAGAGCAGTGAGTTTTTGTTAGAATTAGGCGCGCTTGCGCAATCTGCGTGTTTGTTTCTGACGCGGATTGCGGTGTTGTTGTTTGCGAAATGTTGTATAATATAGAAAAACAACTCATGGAGTTTCCAACCTTATGAAAATTTACTTCCACTTCCTGTTGTCGTTAACGGCCGCTTTCGGTGTCCTTCTTTCGGCTGTTGCTGAAACAGTTCCCGAGGGGCTGACGGATCTGACCGAGCCCGTTCAGGCGAATGTGAGTACCTCCGTCAGCACATTCTTCGAAGGATCCGGTCCGTTCTATGCCTTCGATAATAACGAGAACGACCGCGTGATGTCCACCGGTACGGATCCGTTCGATGTCATCTACACCTTCGGACAGGGGACGGTCGTCAACGCCTACTCGGTGCAGATGGTGGCTGCGAACTACCGCAAGGACGGTGCGTCGATTCGCGATGCCAAGACCTGGACGTTTGAAGGCTCCGAAGACGGCGGGACGACCTGGGATGTGCTGGATGAGCGCGACGAGACGACGGCTTGGGGCTCGCTTGAGCGGCGTTTCTACCAGTTCACGAATAAGAAGGCGTATACGAAGTACCGCATCCGCGTCACGAACAACTTCGGCGACCATACGCCCGACTACGGCGATTTCGTCTATACCCACATCGGTGAGATCGAGCTCTATAAGGTCAAGACCGATGACCGCCAGCGCTTGACGACGGACATGTGCGAGAAGAAGCTGACATTCACCTGCGCCGGCGTTCCCGAGGGCGTCGACCTCGTGGACTTCCCGGTGCTGGTGCGGCTCTCGTCCGCTATTACCGGCTTCTCGTACGACCAGTTTAAGCAGGACGACCTCGCTGACCTCCTCTTCGTCGATGCCGAGGGGAATGAACTCGCCTACGAAATCGACACGTGGAATCCGGCGGGCGTTTCCAGCATCTGGGTGAAGATAGCGAAGCTCGTTCCGAACGCAACGTTTACGATGTTCTATAGCGCCGAGGACGCGAAGGTCGAGAACGATCCGACAGCGGTCTGACCCTACGGAGTTCATCGCACCTCGCCACAGAAGAGAATTGGACGACCCTCCCGCCTCGCCGCTCGCAACCTAACCGCGCAGCACAACCAAAACAACCGGGAGCAAAACCACCTAATCGGCCCGCGCCCAACCAAGCGCGGGCCGACTCGCGGCGTTAGCCGCTGTGCGGGCGGGAAGGACATGGAGAAGAACGCGGGTCGCTAACGCGACGCGCGAGAAGAGGCCGTTTTCGAATGTGGCTAACGACGCTTGCTGCACTCGCTACGCCACAATTCGAAAACGGCCAGCTTGCGTCTCTACAGAGGGATGAATGGCGATTCCGAACAGGATTTGCAAGCCGCTGAATGAGGGCTAAATTGCGCGAAGCCAGAGATGGGTGGGATGGGAGGGGAGATTAGCCCACACCGCTAAAACAGCGAATCACCGCGACTTGAAGAGAGAATGACAGAGGCTGCCGCAGGGCGAAGACGCCCGAAATGGGTCGCACGACCATATCAAGAGATGGTTAAATAATGTTTTTTTCATATGAAAAACATGGTAAAGACATAGTGCAAATGTCGATTTCACTAGTGATTTGTTTTTCACTTATATCAAAAACCGTAGTGTTTTGCACGTGCCGCCGCAAGCAAGTCGGTAATGGGTTAGTGAAGTGCCGCGCACTTCACTAACCCATTACCAGCCGACCCTCACATGTCGCAGACGGTCGGCCAGGTCGACGCCTTCGCGTTCGATCATTTCAAGCGGTTTCTTCTGCCAGTCCGCGATCGCCCGTGCCGTCGCCGGGTCGGGATGGACCGACAGGATCGCCTTCAGCGCCATCAGCGCATACGACAACGCCTGGAAGCGACAGCGCTGCGGGGAGAGAAAGGCACGCTTGGAATAGAGATCCTTCATGAACGTCTCCGCATTGTCGAGCACCAGCTCGCGCAGCGTTGGCACGATTTCACGGTCGCGGAAGCGTCCGAGCAGCAGAATCGCCTTCACACGATTCGGATAGGCGTTGACAACCACGGGGTCGGTCGCGCCGCCCGGATGACGGACGATCTCCCGTAGCACCGGCACGGCACGGCAGTCGTCCATGAGTCCGAGCGCCACGGCGAAGTTCGCGGCGAAACGTCCCGCCGTCGCCATCTCCGCCGCAAGACGGTCGGCAAGCGCGCGGCGCTGGGCGTCAGTACCCGTCAGCCGCCGGCTCCAGCACGTCCAAAGCGCATACGCGGCCTGATCGGCGGACGAATTCGTTGACGCGCCCTTCGCCTGCCACCATTCGTCCGTCCGCACAATATCCTGCTTGAGCGCGGCGATCGCCTGGTCGTCCGTGTACGGCGTGAAGGCGTAGCCCCGGTACGTCGTGACGTAGGCCTTGCGGGACGGCGTCAGTGTGCCCGCCTTGCGGATCTCTGGCTCGAGGCGTGCATAGGGAAGGTCCTTGAGCGCACATCCCTCCTTCAGCGCGAGATCGGCCGCAATCGCCGCGACAATACCCGTCTTGCGCATCTCGCCCTGCATCCGAAGACCGCCGCCGAGGTCGTGGGCAACGCCGAAGTGCTTGGACGGCACGAACAGTCCCTCAAGGCCCTTGGCGACGATCGTGCCGTAGGGAATGACAGACGGATAGCCGAACATGGGCAGGCCGCACAGGACCTTCCAGTCCTGAATCTCGTCGGACTCGAACGCATGGTCATCGTAGTAGACCGGCAGGTCTTCGGGCTCCCAAGCGTAGAAAATCGGATTCGGGAATTTCCGTTCCGTCAGGGCGTCCTTGAGCGTCACGATCTCCTCCGTGACGACGCGCTCCTCTTCGCGCGCGTTGACAAGAGACGACGCCCGGAGCATCCGCTCGTTCTTCGTCTGATTCTTCCAGTTCGCATGGCGAAGCCGGCTCAGATCGCAGACGTAACGCGAATATTCCGCCGAGGGACACGCCAGGCCGAAGGGACGTCCCCCGTAGGTCGGCCGCGTCGCATTCGTCTCGCGGTTCGCCCAGGTCTCGCCGCGCGCACACGTCGCCATCACACCGTCGAAGTCGCGTCCGCGACGCACAGGCAGTCCGCACATTTTCGCTACCGTCGCATTGCCGCTCGCGTCGATCACGATCTTCGCGGCAACATCGCGCACGAGGCCGTTCGTGACATAACGCAAGCCGACGATGCGTCCCTTGTCGAGCCAAACGCCGATTGCTGCGGACTCATAGGCGAGATCGGCTCGCGCCGCCCGACGCTCGTAGCCTTCCAGCGCCTTGACGATGCCATCGCCCCAGCAGATGCAGCCGACGGTCGCCTGTCCGCCCATGCCGCCCGTCTTCTCGATGCCGAGACACGTGCGACCGCGTTCGACCGACCGGACGAACGCCTCCGCGCCGGCTGTGCCGAGGCCGACCACGACGATGTCATAGGACGCGG
>CAMAHK010000078.1 GCA_945834475.1 uncultured Verrucomicrobiota bacterium | reverse complement strand
GGAGCGCTCGATGCTTTCCGCGCCGCCGCTCCCGGTCTTTGCGGCGACGGGTGCGGTCTTGAAGGATCCGGCTGTGTTCGAGCAGGCGGACTCGAAGGACGATGCGCGGAGCAAGATCGAGGTCTGGAGCTACGATCCGGTCGTGATTGGCGGTGACGGTGTCGACGGGTATTCGCTGTACCTCTCGCTGAAGGATGTGAGCGATCCGAGAGTTCAGGGCGAACTTGAGGACATGATGAAGGGTCTGGGATGATCGGAATCATAAGGACACACTTCGGCCTGTAAGACGGTCGAGACAACTTTGATGACGCAAGGCGTCGCTCTTACGGGCGGCGTCTTTTGTTTTGCATTTTTCACACGGAGGACTTATGGCAACGAGAGTCGAGGAGGCGTACACCGAGCGCGAGCAGAAGGTGAACGCGAAGGGCGAGGTCACGGAGATTGAGATTCCGTACATCGTCTTCGAGGCGGCCAACGAGGACGCCGCTCTTTCTGCGGCGAGAACGAAGGCGGCGGGCGTGTCCGTGAAGGACATGGAACTCGACGAGGTGGAGATTACCGAGCGCGTCAACAAGGACACGTGGAAGGTGAAGGCCATCTGGAAGCGCGAGGACGGGGGCGAGGACGACGACGATGACGAGGAGGAGACCTCCTCGTTCGCGTTCGACACCGGCGGCGGGACGATGCACCGCAACCAGTCCTTGAAGACGGTCTCGAAGGTCCCCAACGATGCGCCGGACTTCAACGGCGCAATCGAGGTGGACAACGAGGGGAACGTGAACGGCGTGGACGTGACGATGCCCGTATTGAACTTCACCGAGACGCACGTCATGAAGGGGTCGAGGGTCTCGACCTCGTACAAGAAGTCGGTCGCAGCCCTCACGGGGACGGTGAACCGCTCCGGCTTCCGTGGCTTCTCGGCGGGCGAGGTTCTCTTCCTCGGCGCGTCCGGGACGAAGCGCGGCAAGAAGAACGACTCCCCGTGGGAGATCACGTTCCGCTTCGCCGTCTCGCCGAACCAGTCCTCCCTGCAGGTCGGGAAGCTCAAGGTCTCGAACAAGAGGGGCTGGGACTATCTCTGGGTGCGGTATGCGGACAAGGTCGCGGAGAACAAGAAGAACGTCATCAAGGAGCCGGTCGCGGCTTACGTCGAGCAGGTCTACCCGGAGGGGGACTTCGGGAACCTCGGCTTGGGAATGTGAGGTGGAAGATGGAGAAGGTAAAGGCGGGCGACAAGGTCGTGATCAGGGCGTCCACATGGAACGCCTTTATCGACGCGGCGAACTGGACGAAGGAGCAAAGGCAGAACCAGCTCGGCAAGGGACTCCGCTCCGGCGTGGGGACGGGCATCGTCCTCGTCAAGAACGGCGAGGGAGAGCAGCGTGACCGCTTCACCGCGCTCGTCCTCTCGGACATCGCGATCCCGCCGAACGTGAACGAGGACGAGTTCGTGAGCTGCACCCCGGTGTTCGTCGGGCAGAAGATGACCGAGGAGCGCGAGGGGAAGCCCTACGCGATCCTCCTTCAGCCGCTGGCGGCGGGGGAGATCGGGCGGGCGATGGTCCTGGGGATCACGCCAGCGAAGGTGAACATCGAGGACGCGGAGGACGAGTACGCCGTCCCGACGCCGGGTTCCTCGACGGGTGCGCTCAAGTCAGATGCGAACGGGGTCGCCCGCATCATCTGGAAGGCGGGCGGCGGCGGAGAGCAATGGTGCCTCCTTCAGCTCGGCGGAGCGGGCGGCGGCACGGGCGGCGAGAAGGCGTACATGTGCAAGGTCAACTCCGGCTCGGTGAAGTCGGGGTACCAGGTGACGGTCTATCCGAACGGTCGCGAGGACTCCTCATCGATCTACGATGCAGTCCTGTACGTGCCCGACCTCGCGCTCGACTCCGACCTGCCGTCGGGGACATGGCTGATCGGACACAAGTGCGCCCTCAAGGCGACGGGAGGTAACGACACATGAGCTTTCAGTACGTTCCGTCCCTCTTCCGCATCCCGGAGGTTCCGAACTTCACGCCGCCAAACGGCATCTGGCGCGGCAAGGGAAAGGACGAGGGCTATTTCGCGCTCAACGGAGAGTACGCCTGGGGCGGCAACATCATCGTCCGCGACCCGAACTTCTGCTACCAGCTTCAGGTCGACGGCGGGTATGCGATGACTCCCGTGTTCAGCGACATCAACGGATATGTCTACTGGGAGGGAAGCGGGTACGTCTACTACACGCAGACCTATGGCTGGGTCTACTGCAACAAGTTCCCCGGCTACGAGCCGTTCGAGGACTACGAGTACAACTACGAGGACAAGGAGTACATATGGAAGGGCGACGAGTTCTACACCTTTTCGCGCCCGCCCTACGGTCCTGACGACGAGGTGAAGATGGAACCCCGGGGGTCGATCCACAAGTCGGGCAAGGAGAAGACGCTCAAGGCGGTGTGGCCTCGCTGGGTCGCGAAGAACGGCGAGTTCGGCGTGTACGAGGGCAAGGACGGCGAGAGCGGGCAAAGGATCAAGGGGCTTCCCCGTTTCAAGGGAAACGGCGAATACTTCGTCCGCTCCCTCAACAAGGAAAAGGGCTACTACACCTACGGGCGCATCCACTATGCCGGCGGCAAGTGGGTGATCGGCGAGATCGGCTCGGCAGGCGGCTGGCACGAGGGCTCCGAACCGAAGCCCGACGGGAGCGTGAACTTCAAGTTCACGAAGCCCGAGGGGTCGGAGGCGGAGGGAAGCGACATCTCGGTGTCGCTCGACTCTTACATCTGCGGCGAGGAGACCGAGGCCGCGTTTCTCGGGAGCGCGGCGATATGGAGGTGATCAGTTGCGGAGAACGCTCTCGTATTCGCCGATGAGGTAGAGCGGGACGATCCTGATCTGTCCGCCGTCAAGCGCCCCGAGGTTCTCCTCCGAGGTGCGGACGCCGAGCTTGAACGACTTCTCGTTCATGAGGATGCGCAGGCTCTTCATCGAACCCTTTGTGCCGGACTTGACCTCAATCGGCAACGGGGAGTTGCGGTGCTGCACGACGAAGTCGACCTCGGCCTTGCCGGTCTTGTTCTCGCGGTGCCAGTAGTACAGTGGGTTGTCGTCGAGCGGAGAGCCCGACTTCTTCAGCTCGTGTGCGACGAACATCTCGGCGAGCTTGCCCCGGTTGACGAACTTCGCGGGCTCGTCGTTGATCCAATCCGCGAGATTGAGTCCGGCCTCGTAGAGGTAGAGCCCGGTATCGAGCAGCATGAACTTGTTGTCCTTCGGGTTGATGTCGCCGCCGAGGGGGATGCCGTTCGCATGGGTGCAGTCGATGCGCATGACGATCTTCGCCCGCTCCATGAGATCGGTGCATTTCTTGGACTTGGCGTAGGTCAGCTCGAGTTCGGAATTGGAATATGTGAACTGCTGGCCGGTCTGCTCGATG
Organism: uncultured Verrucomicrobiota bacterium; assembly: GCA_945834475.1. GTDB lineage: Bacteria > Verrucomicrobiota > Kiritimatiellia > RFP12 > UBA1067 > UBA1067. The sequence continues at coordinate 9,128 of CAMAHK010000078.1, read as the reverse complement.
ACAGAACGGAGAGTGGTGCGGAGAACGGCGGGATCGACACGAGTCTTGTACTTGGCGAAGTCCTCCTTGAGGTTTTGCATGATGTCCCGCTGTTCGTTTCGAGCCGCGAGGTAGCTCTGGGTCTCCGCATAGGCGAGGACGGCGGCCGGCATGCCGCCGACGATGAGGAAGGACTTGAGGTAGTCGAGCATCTTGCCGTGGGCGAAGTCGGGAAGGTTGCCGGACTTGGCGAAGTCGAACGCCCGCTCATAGCTTACTCCGCCGCCGAGCGCGGCGACGAATTCCGCGAAGGAGAAAGGGTAGACGAAGATGTTGCGAACGCGACCGACCGGGATGTCGCCGACTTCCGCGAGGGCGAACTCGAGGAGCGATCCGGCGGCGACGACATGCAGGGGCTGGACCTTTTCGTAGAAATACCGAAGGGACGTGACGGCCCTGGGGCATCCTTGGATCTCGTCGAGGAAGAGTAGCGTCTTGCCGGGGATGATGCGTTTCCCGTATCGGACCTCGATGAGGGCGATGAGACCTTGGATGTCAAAGGACTGTTCGATGTACTTGCGCACCTCGTCGTCCGTCTCAAGGTTGATTTCGACGAACGTCTCGAAGCTTTCCGCAAGGCGGCGGACGGCTGTGGTTTTGCCGACCTGTCTTGCGCCGCGCATGAGGAGCGGTTTGTGACGCGGATCATTCTTCCATTCGACCAGTGTGCTGTCGATCTTGCGATTTAGGTACATAAAGTCTTGAAATCCTTTGTTTGAGGCGAATTCTATCAAAGTTTTCGTTGATGGTCAATTGCAACTCTTCAAAATCGTAGGTTGTTGTGGTTGTCAACTCTTCAAAATCGTAGGTAAAGAACGGGATGAAGTAACGAGAAATAGGGTCTGAAAGGGAAAACAAGAAAGGAGTGCGGCGATATGGAGGTGATCGGAGAATACGAGATCCCCGACAGCTGGGAGGCGAAGGGCATGAACTGGAACACGCCCGACCCGACGAACGCCGACTACGTGATGGCGATCCGGCAGGCGCTGCTCGAGAGGTGCGCCGCCCTGCACACTGGCGCGGACTGGAGGATCTACAAGATATCTCCGTGGAAGACCGTGTCGCGCGAGGTGATGAAGGGGATCGTCCGCACGATCTCGTCGATTGCGAGGGACTTCGTGAACATCGAATGGGAGGAGTTCAAGGAGGACTACTCCGACTTCCCGAAGAGGTGGACGTACCGCGATCTCGTGATGGAGCCGAACTGCCGCCTCTACGAGTTCGCCAAGTACGGATCGCTCGTCGAGAACGGCGGCGAGTGGCTCAAGCAGATCAGGAACGCAATCGACAAGCTGACCGTCATCCGGGCGAACGAGATGTTCGGCGTGTCGCTAACCCGGTCCGGGTCTGAACACGACCCGCCGTTCGACGAGTCAATCGGAACTGCGATGCAGAGGGCGTTCGACAAGATGGGCAAGTCCGTTCACAACGGGAGCTTCCCGTCCTCAATCTACGCCTGGAGCGGGAACACGCACTGGAAGTGTCCGAACCCGGACTTCGAGGGCGACCCGGAGTACAACCAGGACGGCTACTGCGGCTACGCGCAGAGCCAGTCGTACAAGTTCACCGGGGCGAGGAGCTGGCTCTTGGGTGCGCAGTTCGACCTTTTCGCGGCGGTCTACGTGACGCAGCCGACGGGTCCAGTCCCGTACTCGCAGCAGCTCGACACCTCGGTGTTCGACGGCGGCAAGTCGAAGTTCAACAAGGGCCTCAACTGGACCGAGAAGGTTCACGTGAAGGACCCCTACGACTTTGAGTTCGACCTCGGCGACACGGAGTCGATCCCGAAGAACGAGGTCGTGCCGACGAGCGAGTTCGACTCGAAGGGCGTGGCGATCAAGCGTCACAGCGCGAAGCGCGGCTGGGACGGAAAGTGCTGGGGCTTCCTCGACTACGGCGTCGAGGGCGGTTTCAAGTTTCAATCACAGGAGGGCTGAATGCAGATCATCACGATGTACCTGCGGGCGACGAGCGTCAAGGCGACGCTCGTGGACGAGTGGAACCAGACGGTCTCCGCCCTGCCCGCGCTGACGAGGGGGCTTCGCGCCGAACTCGTCCTCAAGCTCCTCGACGAGAACGGCGAGGCGGTGAAGCCGGAGCGTCTCGCCTACGCCTCGTGGGACTTCGCGGTGGCGAACGACTGGGACGCGGCCACGAAGCCGCAGCTCCGGGTGACGGAGGGAATCACGGTCACGGCGAACGAGGTCCACGTCCCGCTCACGGAGACGAACACGGAGGAGCTGATCGCCGCCCTCGGCAAGAGCGAGCAGGCGCAGTTCGGCTGCGAACTCGCGGGCTTCACGACGGGCGAGACCAACCCCGAGTTCCTGATCCAGTTCGACATCATCGTCCGCAACAGGCGGGCGGACGCGGGGACGGGACGGCCCGAGCCGGTCGGCGACGGAAGCTACACGGCGGCGCAGATCCGCGCTCTCTTTGCCGCGAAGAACGCGGTGCAGATCTCCGATGACGGCGAGACGTGGTACGACGCCGATCCGTCCGTCGAGCCGCCCGAGACGGCGAAGTGGTACCGCTTCCGTAACACGCTCGTCGGCTACGAGTGGAGCGATCCGATCCCGCTCATTCCGGGTAGGAAGGGCGACCGCTCGACGGTGGAGGTCGCGGGAACGGAAACGCTCCCGGCTGGCAGCCCTGCGGAGGTGACGAACGAGGGCGACGAACACGATGCAAAGTTTCGGTTCAAGATCCCGAAGGGGCAGACTGGCACGGCGGCGACCGTCGAGGTCGGATCGGTCGAGATGGTCCCGGCGGACCAGCCCGCCGAAGTGCACAACTCAGGAACGACGACGGCGGCAGTCCTCGACTTCAAGATTCCGAGGGGGCCGCAGGGCGAGACGGGCCATGAGACCTACCTCTACGTGGCCTACGCCTCGAAGTCGGACGGGACGGGCTTCTCGCTCGTCGCCGCCTCGGGTCTCAAGTACCGGGCGGAGATCCAGAGCGACATCCCGATCGACAACCCGACCCTCGCGGACTTCATGGGCGCGAAGTGGATGAAGTACCTCGGCGACGATTCGACCGTCTACGGCGACGTCCTCGTCGCCGACGCGGACACCTCGGTCGCGAAGGTCTCGCGGATCGTCTTCGAGAACGCGAAGATCCGCAAGGGGATCGACGGGGAGGTCATCGTAAATTTTAAGGACGCCGGGGTCACGGACGAGGAGTTCGACCGCTACGCCATCGTCAACGGGAGGACGCGCCTCTCGCCCTGGACGAACGGCGGCGGGAGTTCCTCCGCGCTCCCCGGCATGACCGTCGAGACACACGCGGAGCCGCCTGCGCTGGCGGCGATAGAGAACTATTCAACCTTCATTGGATAAAGGAGAGAAATGCGCTACTCGAACGTTGACTTCAGCATCGTCTACGTCGACCCCTCGCGGGGGACGGACGGCGACGGCACGACCCCGGCGACGGCGAAGAAGAACCTTCCCTCGACGGCGGCGGACTTCCAGAACAACACCTGCTACATCATCCGGCGAACCGCAGAGTCCTCGGCCTGCACGGTTCCGAACGGGACGAACAACAACCTCACGAACCTCCTCATCATGGGGATGCCGATGGCGTCTGACGCGATGTGGGAACTCGTCCCCGCAGAGGCTCGGACGGCATGGGGAGCGGACACCGCGCAGTACGCGAACGTACAGTCCACGGTCGCCAGCGGCTCGTTCCAGATGCCCTACGTCCAGCACTTCCTGCTGCACCGCATGTACCTCTTCCGGGACGCGATCAACGCCGACAACTACATCTTCAAGTTCTACAACTCGTCGAGCTACATCGGCTGCTACTCGTTCGAGCACTGCAAGTTCGGATCGAAGGGGATCAACCTCGACGTCTCGTCCTACACGGGGGAACTCACCGCGAGCCGCTGCAAGTCCTACGTGTACATCTACTACGCGAGGATGGTGAGCATCTCCGACTGCACGATCAACCATGCGGTCACCGGGAACACGCAGAACGCGCACGGCATCTACGTCTACTTCGCGGACGTCATGAACGTCCAGGACGTGAGGGTGTACTCGGCGGCGTGGAGCGACTACGGGCAGTACTACCCGCTCTACCTCTCGTCCAACTCGTCGAAGGGGATCGAGTGCAACATCGTCAACGTGACGCAGACCGTCCGCCGGAACGGATCGGCGACGCACGTGCCGCTTCTCATGTACGTCCAGGGCTACGTCGCGATGAACGTCAGGAACATCCAGGTGGCGACGGGCAGTCCGCTCTCCGCGACGAAGCCGTCCGGCTACATGATCGACTACCCGATGATGTACTTCGGAAGCTGCTACGAGATGAACATGGATGGCGTGGACGTTTCGCTCACCGAGTGCTGGAACTGCAAGGCGGCGGTTCTCTCGATGAACCGCTGCTACGCCTCCTCCTACGTGCCGGGGGTCGCGAAGCCGATCAGGAACGTGAAGGTCGTGATGGCCGACGCGGCCGGCATCGGCGAGCCGATCACCTACGCGAACGCACAGCAGACGGGCGACAGCTACGCGACCGTCGTGCTCGACTTCGGCTCGAGCGATTGCAGCGTGTACGCGAAGGTCCCCTGCGTGGACGGGCTGACCGTGAAGTCCTACAGGGGCAAGGCGCTCTACGGGAACAACATCCGCCTCACGGACGCGGAGATCGAGGGCGCGGTGTTCCTACAGTATTCGGTCGCCGACATCAAGTCGGTGAAGACGTGGTTCCCCGGAAGGGCGCTCTACGCGAGCTACGGGACGCACATGCGCGTCCGCAAGCTCACGTGCAACACGGCGAACCCGACCTATCCGTACAACGAGGACCCCGCCGTCCACTCGACCTACAACGACAACGGCAGCGTCTTCGTCGACGAGTCGAACACGTCGCTCTACCCGATGACGGCGCAGTCGTCGAAGGCAAGCCACATCTACCAGGGGTTCGGGTGCAACAACGAGGGGGCGGAGGGACACTTCGCGTACCGCACGGCGAACTGCCTCTGCGACACGTGGAGCGTTCACCGGCAGGGCGGCGGCGCGTCGGCCTTGAAGCTCTACAACAACGTCTGCACGAACGCCGATACGATGGTGCTGGGGCGGCGGCCCTTCAACGGGATGCAGCTCCTTCCGACCACGACGGGACGCCACATCGTCAGGGCCTACATCGCCTTCAAGGGCTACGCGAAGCCCGCCGAGATGTACCGGCAGTTCTTCCTCTCGGTTGAGGTGGGCGGCCGGACGTACTACTCCACCCTGCACGGGCGGTGGGCGGACGACCCGACGAGCGTGTGGGTGAACGACACCGACCTCACGCAGATGGTGCTGGAGCTGCCGATTGACATCGACGAGGTGAAGCCCGTCGACGTGCGGGTGTACTTCTCGTGGTACGCGGCGGGGGGATTCGTCTACCTCGACCCGGACATCAAGCTCATGGGGGCGTGATCATGCGGTGCGGAAGATTCAGCATGAACGGATGCGAGAGGCCGTTGCATTGGCATGACGAGACGGCGTTCGACGTGGAGTTCGTCGATTACGAAATCCGCGACAACTACTGTCAGCTTCAGATCCAAGTCGGTCGTTTCGTTGACCAGTACGATTCGATCACCATTGACTGGGGCGACGGCACGGTTGACCATCAGACCACCTATCTCGCGTGGCACAACTACACGGCGGTCGGAAGGTACACGATCCGCATCGGGAGGGAGTGCCGGTGGTTCCGGGTGTGGGACTGCTACACCGTGACGAAGGAGGGACGGCCTCTCGTCTCGCGTCCGCAGATGTGGCTGCACCACTGGAGCGACTGGCTCGAATCGGCGGAGGGCAGCTTCTGCGGCTGGAGCGACCCGTCGCACGGCGGCCTCAAGGGGACGCTCCCTCCGTGGGGGCGGTCGATCACCACGACGTACTGCTGCTTCGAGTTTTGCCGCGACCTCGTGGGGACGTTCCCCGAGTGGACGGACGCGATCACGGACGCCTGCGGCACGTACCAGCACGTGAAGCTTACGGGGTCGATCCCGAAGTGGGGCAAGAACATCGTCCGCTGCGGCTTCTGCTACAACGACTGCCAGGCTGTGACGGGACGATTCCCGCCGTGGCCGAGGAACTGCGTGGAGTTCAACTCCTGCTACAACGGCTGCACGGGGCTTCATGGCGAGATCCCGCCGTGGCCCGAATGCGGCGAGGAGCTCGACAGCGTGTACAAGGGCTGCACGGGCGCGGTCGGGATCATCCCGAAGTGGCCGGAGAACGTGAAGATGGTGAGCGGGTGCTACTGGGACTGCCCGAACCTCACGGGCGCGTGGACGGACGATCCCGCGCTGCTTATGCCGGAGGAGAAGGTCCGGTACTCGCCCGACTCGGAATTCTACCGCTGCTACGACGTGGTGACGGGATGTTCGGATGCGGTGAGATCGCTCTTCTGGGACCAGCCGTGGGGCGGGACGATCCCGCGCCCGACGCCCGCGCCGAGCGGACCCTGACTGAAAGGAGAAGACGATGAGAATCAACTGCTACGGTGAGGAGACGGAAGGCCTCACATATGACAAGAACCTTCCGCGCCAGCCGCTTGAGACGAAGGACTCGGGCGGGGCGACGTACTTGCGGTTCGGCGAGGGCGACCCCTGTCCGATCCACCGCCTCGCGGTGGGCGCGGACGGAATCGTCCGGCGCGATTGGGCGTGGGGAGGGTGGGACGAGGCGGAGGGCCTCGACTACGTTCCGGCGACTGAAACGATGGAGGTAGAGACGTGAAGGTGATCGTGTTCGACCAATGGGACAAGCTGGTCGCGAAGTTCAAGGGCATCGCCACGGCGGCGATGAACGAGAGGACGCAGTACGACATCGTTCGCGTAGAGCCGAAGGGCGGGCGCGTCCAGCTCGCCGACCGCTCGATGAACAACCTCGCCGTTTCCGGCGGGGCGACCGCAATCGTCATGCCGGACATCGAGCCTGGCAAGGCGCGTGACTTCATGCTGCGCGTCGAGGCGACGGGCGAGAATACGCTGAAGTTTGAGGGCGCGGAGGCGTTCGAGGGCGAGTCGGACGCGCTCCAGCCGCCGGGAGACGGCGAGACTGCCGTGTACTTCTTCACCGAGACGGCGGCGGACGTGCTGCTCGTCGCGAGGAAGGTCGTGACAAGGATCGAAACGGAAGGAGAGGGCTGATGCAGATTGACTGCTACGGATTCGAGGCGACGAGCCAGTTCTTCAAGCGAAAGGAGCTGGACGCGCACCTCATGAAAAGGGTGGAGGGCGTCCTGTACGTCTGCTTCGGCGGCGACGCGCTGCGCCCCATACACAGGCTCGACAAGGATGCGGACGGAAGCGTCCGCCTCATGTGGGCCTACGGACGGTGGGAGGATGCGGAGAGCCTGCATTACATCCCGATCAACGAGACGATGGAGATTCCCAACAAGGAGATAACCTAAATGGACGTTCTGTACATTCCGCAGCTGGACGAGGGCGACGCGGGCGAGAGCCCGACCGCCGGACGCTACCGGCTCCTGAAGCGCGTACCCGAGGAGGGGTGTGTCGCGCTGACCGACCGCGCCGTGACGCGGATCGAGGTGGCGGCGACCGATCCGCTGAAGCTCACCGTGCCGCCTCTCGTCAAGGGCGCGATGCGGGACTTCTTCGTGCGGCTCGTCATCACCGCCGACGAAATCCCGGAGGTGACGTTCGCCGCGCCGACTGGCGAGACGATTTCCTTCGAGGACGTCGACGAGGACGTGTTCAAGTGCGAGATCGGCGTGAACGTTTTTGCGTTCACGGAGACCGACCAGGGCATCTTCATCGTGAACCGCAAGCGGATCGACATCGACCAGGAGGTCGAGTTCGATCCCTGCGGCGGCGACCTCGACAAGACGAAGTACACCTTCAAGCTCGGTGCGCAGTACGGAACGCTCCCCCGCCCCACGATGGTCGGAATGGTGTTTCAGGGCTGGTTCACCGAGGCCGAGGGCGGCGTGAAGGTCGATGCAACCGACCGCTGCAAGACCGGCGTGACGAAGCTCCACGCCCAATGGGAGGTCTACGTCGACCCCTTCGTGGACGCGATCTGCCCGGCGAAGAACCTCACGTTCTTCTCCGAGGGCGAAAGCCCCTGGTTCGTGGACGGCGACGGAGCGGCGCGATCCGGCGCAATCGGCGACAACGGATCGACCTCGCTCACCACGACGGTGCAGGGAGCGGGGACGCTCGCGTTCCGCTGGCGCACGTCGAGCGAGGGCCGCTACGACTGCCTCCGTGTCCGCCTGGACGGCACCGAGGCGTCGAGCATCAGCGGCGAGAGCGGCTGGCTCGACCTCTCTCTCACCGTCGGCGGCGCGGGTTCGCACACGGTCGAGTGGGCGTACACGAAGGACGGCAGCGTCGCGGACGGCGAAGACTGCGGCTGGATCGACGATGTGGTCTGGACACCGGAAGGAGGCGAGTGATGCAAATCGCATCAAGGCAGGCCGTGTGGAACGGGGGCGGTCGCGGCACGGTGGTCGAGGTTGAGATGACTCCGGCCACCGGGCTGTACATCAGGTTCATGTGCAACGCCGCCGAAGGCCGTCCCGTCGTGGTCAGCTGGGGCGACGGGTCGAAGTCCGAACACGTCTTCACCACCCACGACATCTCCAGCGACCACCGCTACGCGGCCTACGGGCGGTACAGGATCGTGTTCGAGGGCGCGAGGAGCATCGGACTAAGGAACCTCGACGGCGAGGCGCAGTACTCCTACGACGCCGCCATCGTCTCGTATGTGGACTACTCCGGGCTGATCACGGGAAGCCGCTCCGGGGCGTTCAAGCGGTCAATCAACCTCGAAAGGTTCATCGCCCCGAACCTCACGGGATTCGGGCAGCGGGACTTCGCCTACTGCACCAAGCTCCGCGAGGTCGTGACGCCCCTGGGCGATTATTTCTACGACGGCACGTTCCAGGGCTGCGGCGAGATCGAGAGGCTCGAGCTTGTCGGCGGGACGATGTGGAGCTACGTGTTCATGGGCTGCACGAAGCTCCGCGAGATACGCTTCAGCCGCGTGGACCAGCTCTCGACTCGATGCTTCGCGAACTGCCCCGCGCTCGAGGACATCTGGATTCCCAACAAGACCATCGCGCAGACGCGG
>CAMAHK010000077.1 GCA_945834475.1 uncultured Verrucomicrobiota bacterium | reverse complement strand
GAAGTGGAACTCGCCCACGAGGACGGGCCTGTCGACGCCCTCCGGCAGCTTGAAGCCGCGCAGATGGCGACGATAGATGTTGTAGCTGAGCACGTCGCAGTGCTTAGCCGCGGCGCGCACGGAAGACCTTCTTGCAGGGCTGGTCGGCGGGCGACTTGATCGTCGACAGCGCGAAGGTGTCGGCCTTTTAGCCCAGAGTCGCACGGTCAAAGGCAAAGCCGTGACGCGCCGTATTTGATTCTTATTTTATCTCCTTGTCGAAGCAACAAATTTTTGATCTTGGTTTTTAGGAGCTTTTGGGTTGGTTCGGACGAGTTTCCCAGACTCCAAAAGCGGCTTCACGAGATACGACATGGTATATGGTCTGGTCCTGCCGGTAAACCGGGTGATCTCATCGCGTGTGCGCGGAACCGTGCAGAACGCCAAGATCGAATCCGCGACATTGTGCCTGTCGAACACGACATCGTCGGCCGGACGGCGATTTCTGAACACGACCCTGAACTCGCCGTGCAACACGGAAAACTCCGGCGGCGGAAGAGCGCATTTTTCGCATTCTATTCTCATGGTCGCTATCCCGGAGTTTCTGTTCTCGGTCTTTCCAAGTGTTTCAAGAATACTGACTATAAGCGGATTTCTCACTCCGATATCGGCGTGGCCAAGAGATGAAAGCGGCGCCGCTCCATACAATCCGCCCTTGTTCGATATTTCCATTCTGTCCGGATATATCTCAACCCTGACGGGAGTGCTCTCGGTATAACGGCTGTAGTCACGATGTATCAGCGCATTCAGCATCGCCTCGCGGACTGCAAGCAACGGATATTCCATACGGTCGCGACGACGGGCATCTTTGTTAAATGCATTTGCCCTTGCGGTGTTACGCGCAACAAATCCGACAGCTTCGTCCACCATCTCTGGAATGGACCCTGTTATCTGCTTGTTTTCGAGAAATCTCACGCCATCGCCGTTCACGCTGCCGATTCTGTCTCCAGGCACGACAACCGCCGTCACGCACAACTGGGGGAAAACTATCTGCGGGCAGGTCGAGAATACCATCAGGCCAGCCAGTGACGGATGTCCGTCTTTAATTATGCCCATCTTCTCCGGTATCTCGGAGTCCGGCACCAGCGCGGCAAAATGCGGTCTGTCCACTTTGATCGCCGCAACATAGTCTCCGATTCTCTTTCCATCGAAAAGCGACGTGTCCGCCTCTTCTATAATCCTGCGCTCGTCATGTCTGTGAGTCCTGAACGCTTCATAGCTGTATATCTCGAATTCAGACATGCGCTCGTCCGCATCACCGACTCGGACAAAAGCGCCGCCGATGCGTCCTTTGCCACGATAAAAAGCCGGTCGTTCGGAAATGTCAACCGGTGGAATTTCCGCAGAAACTACTATCTTTCCGTCAATCTCTACCGAGGTGAAAAGAGCGCGTACAACAGGCTCCATTTCTCCGCATTGACGAGTCACACGCTGTTGCAGATCTTGTGCATCGTAAACGCCGCTGACTGCAAAACCGCCTTCCTCTTCCAAACCGAAAACCAGAACGCCTCCGAAATCCTGATTTGAAAAAGAGGAAAGCGTATCATATAGGCGAGATGGACAACCATTAGAGGCCGATTTAACCTCAATCCGTTGCCCTTCACACCTCTCGTTCTGAATCTTCCTGACTAACTTGACAAGCTCTGATTCTTGCATATCACATCTCCAATATGATCGATTTCAAGAGTATTATATCATATTTATAGCATACCAAGCAACCGTATCGTATATTATTCCACTATATGGTATATTTATATCACGAATCATATATTTTCTCTGTCGTTGCTATGGGGTTGCCTTTCTTGGCTGGCATGTAAACTCCCCCTCTTCCTTGCTATCTTTTCCCTGCGCTGACGCGCAAGGGATACCCGTCCGTTTGCTTAGACAAACCGCTCAAATTTTCCCGTGAAAATTTACAGTTGCTGACCCTCTGCCCCTCCCATGAGTTCCAGCAGTTTGGTTACCTTCCCACCTGCTGATCCGTATCATACTCCAATACGCGACAGTCTTTCAACCCCGCATACTGCCTACGTGTGGTAGACGCGAACTATATTACCAAACAGTTTGATGACGCGAATCGCCGTTTAAGGCAATGAATCTCTACCTGCTTCCGTTGTTTCGGGAGCGGTTTTCCGTTTTCAACTCGAAGCGCTTCAGCCGATAATCGCGAGCGGCTCCGAAAGCGAGCGGAACGCGCCGCCGCGTCCGAGGATGATATGGTCGATGAGCGGGACGGAGAGGAGGTCTGCCGCCTCACGCAATTTCGTTGTCGCCGCGATGTCCGCCTTGCTGGGCGTGAGGTCGCCCGAGGGATGGTTGTGCGCGACGATGATTTCTTCCGCGCCGGCTTTCAGCGCCTCGCGAAAGATCGCGCCCGCGTCAATTGTTGCCGTGCCGTCCATGTGCCCTACGGAAACGAGAATCGGCTTGGCAAGCACCTTGCCGCTGCCGTCCAGCGGCAGGACGAACACGCGCTCCTCCCTCTGCACCTTCGGCAACGCGGCGCGAAAGAGAAACGCTGCATCCGCTGGAGTGAAAATGAAACTATCCATGTGCATATTTCCCCCCAAAGAGAGAAAAGGAAGGCTTCCATCCTTTTGCAATCGCATCTGCCTTTTCAAGCCATTTGCGGATGCGGCTTTCCGGCTTGACGCTTTCGCCCCAATATTCGACAAACAAGGCATCGTCCATTTCCACCGCGGCTTTTTGGAGTTCCGGTTCAAGCAACTTCAATGCCCGTTCGATATACAGCCCGCCGTTATCATCGTTGTTGGGGTTCGCTACGCTTCCCGCAGAGAACAAATCCCTTGCCTGATGACAGAGGACACCATGATATGACAGAAGAAACATCGCAGCGTCGTCGTATTTGCGCTTCGCTCTTCCGGACTTGAGAATTTGAGGACAGAGTAAATATGTTTCCGCTCGCAATCGATTCCGTTCATTCTCGTCAAGATGAGTATATAGTCTGATGTTCAATGGCAATGCGTGTTCGTTCTCTTCGTCTCCCATCCACCACAGCCGCTCATTAGGGTGCATCTTCTTGGCGTATGAGCGAACATACTTCATTTTTTCGTTTATGCCCATCTTTGAGAAGTCGGAGTACGACACGCCCATCAACTCGAAAAGCGACTTGCGCCCCGTCTCGCCTTTGGACGGCAACTCCACTTCGAATCGCGGCACATGCGATGTCCGAACATGGACTACACTTTTTTCATAGTCACCCCACCTGACCTCAGGCTTGCCGCCCATCTTGCCGAAAACGATGTAGATGTACTTGACGCTTTGGACGCGCTGTGATTCTTGAATGCTGTTGGCAATGCTCTTCCATGTGTCAGCAAGCGTGAATTTAACCTCTACGCCATATTCGCCGAGTGCGATGTCGGGAAATGCCTGTGGTGGCGAGTCGAAGTCAACACGCATTTCGCTTTCGTCTTTCAGAAGATCGTCCAACACTTCCCTAACGCGATTCTCGAATTGCAACGATGTGCTGAATCCGGACTTTTTCGCTTCATGGGTCAATGCGCCACAACAAACATCCAGCAACCGCTCAAACTCTTCTTTTTTCATTCTGCCCCTCCAGCACCTTCTGGACATTCTGCGCAATGTGCCATGCCAGCACAGGCGGAACGGCATTTCCTATCTGCCTCTCTGTTTCGCGAATCCCGCACGGGAAAACAAACGAGTCAGGAAACGATTGTATCCGCGCGGCTTCACGCATTGAAAGACGGCGTGGCAGCTTGTAATGGAACTGTATGTTGCCGTGGCATTCGGCTCGGATTGTGTACCCCGGCCTATTCTCAACCATTTTGCGGCTTCCCTGTTCACCCGACGGAGCAGCGGCGCTCCATATATGGGAGAATTCCCTGTTCTCCGCTCTTTCCTCAAGATCGCGCAATGCATCGCCGCATGATATTGGATCGCTGGAAAGCGGCTCCGGCGGCTCAAACTTCGCCAAGTCCTTTCGGGTGCCGACAAAGATTATGCGTTCGCGAGTTTGCGGGACGCCATACTCCTCGGCATGATAGACCTTGTAAGTCACATTGTAGTCGAGCGCCTCAAAGTCTGCAAGAATCGTCTTGAATGAATGTTCATGCTGCTTCAGCATGAGACTTCCGACATTCTCCGCGAGAAACACCTTTGGACGACAACGCTTAACGGCTTCCACGATGTATGAATAGAGACTGCTGCGCTTTCCGCTGATGCCTGCCATTTTCCCGTTGATGGAAATGTCCTGACAGGGGAATCCTCCCATAATCATATCAACGTCTGTAGGGATTCCATCGATTCTCTCCTTGATGTCGCCGCACACTATATGCGGCCCGAGATTGCGTTCGTAGGTTTTGCAGGCATTGGGGTTCACCTCGTTCGCCCATACGACATCGAATTTATTGCGACTGAATTTCTTTCCCAAGAAGTCAAATCCGCCCAAAAACCCGAGATCCAATCCGCCGCATCCCGCAAAGAGCGACGCTATGCGAAAACTATCTTTCTGCGGTTTTGCATATTGCATGGTTGTCTCTGGCATGATCAGATTGAAGAAATCACATTGCTCCGCCGCCTCGCACACGCGCAGCTGTTCGGGGCGCAGCTTCGTGAGGATTTCCGGCAGGCGTTTCGCGAGATCGGGATCGGCGCGGTCAGGCGATTCGAGATATGCCTTGAGCTGCTTGCGCACCTTGGGCGCGGTCGCGAAGTCCGCCGTGCGGACGATGACGTGCGCCGCGTCTTCCGGCGGCGTCAGCTTGTGCTGATACTTGAGCTTCGTCTTGAAGAGCAGATACTTCTCGCCGTGCGCCCTGCCCTTCGCAGGGTAGCCGTAGTTGCGCACAAGCTCTTCGCGGGTCTTGACGCCGACGAACTCCGCCTTGAACGTCTTCTGCTCCTTCGTGCCCTTGAAAAGCCACAGCTCCGCAATCGACGCGGCGTCGGCTTCGGCGATCTGGTCCGCCTCCGAGATCGGGTAGTTGTACCACCCGCGCCATTTCGTCAGCTGGTCGCCTTTGTAGGTGCCGACGAGGACAATGCGATTGTCTTCCGTTTTTCTCTTCTTCATTTCGCCGCTCCCGTTTCCTTGCCAGGCACGACCTCCATGATGTCGCCGACATCGCAGTTCAGTGCCGTGCAGATGCGCTCGATCACATTCGTCGCCACACATTCTCCGTTTGACATCTTTGTGAAAGTGGAAAGGGCGACGCCCGAGACCCGATGCAAGTCACCTCGCGTCATGTCGCGGTCAATCAATTGCTTCCACAACTTCTTATAGCTTATTGCCATTTTCGCAACAACTCCTGACAGTCCAGTTGGATTGGAAAACAGTATATCAAAAAGTGGCGCATCCAGAAAGGACTTCGCCTCTTTTATTTTTGAATTGTCGGTTTGCTTTTAGCCGATATCCGGCTGAGAAGGGTCTTGTCTAATTAAATCTAAATTCGGCAGTTGGATGACGCGAATCGCCGTTTGAGGCAATTAAACCGGGGCTTTGCTTCAAGTCCAGACCCTACTCGACCGGCTGCTGCGGGGGGCCGACCCGGCCCTCGATGCGGTAGTAGCGGTAGACGAGCTCGTCGGGGGCGAGCCTGAAGTCCGGCGTTTTCTGCTCCTCGCCGACCTGCGTCCACGGCCCGTTGACGCGGTCGTTCGTGCCCATCAGCGCAAAGCGCACCTTGTAGGTGCGGTAGTCGCGCCCCGACCACGAAGAATAGAGCGTCGAGCCGCTCTTCGCCTCGTAGATGTCGTTCAGGTACTTGACGACCTTCACCCCGTCGAGCGAGAGCGCCACCCGGTCGCCGGCGAGACGATGGAACGGACGGTTCAGGGCCACCGACGCCGCGTTGGTCGGGTCCAGCCCGAACAGGTAGCTCTTCCACAGCGGCACTCCGTTCGCGCCGTTCTCCTTGATCGCGTCCCGGTAGTTGTCCTCGCCGATCGCCGTATACCCCTTCGCGTCGAGCCAGCTCTTGGGCACCCACACCGTGCGGTTGGTCGTGACACTGTCGTCTTCGAGCCAGACGACGTCGTAGAAGCGGTCCCACCGCGCGACGAAGCGCATCGACTGAACGCCGTCGAAGCGGAAGGTGTCGAACACACCGTTGGTGACGGCGCTGACGACCATGCACGAGGTCTCGCCGTCCAGCTCGTGCTTGACCATGTCGACATACTCGAAATCGACCGGCGTCGAGCCGTCGACCGGCTCGTACGTCCACCCCGTCGGCTCGTGGCCCTGCGGACGCGCCGCAGTCGTATTTTTGTAGATCTCCTTCAACCCGGTCTGGTCCTTGAGCGACCGATGCTCGCCAGCGCCGAGCAGGGCATGGAAGAGCGTCTTGTACGGCTGCGGGCTGGACGCGGACGCGTAGTCGCGGTCGACGAAGGTGACGAGCTTGCGCTCCACCGCCGAGGGCTCGATTTCATAGACGGCGGTGAGCACCAGGCCGCGCTCGGATTCGGCGCTAAACTGCTTCTCGCCTTCGCCGATCACGAGGTAGGAGCGGACGGTCTCGTCGTCGTACTGGGCGTCCACCACGTAGCGGACCGTCTCGCCCGCCTGGTAGACGTTGCCGTGGGTCAGCTCGCGCCAGCCCTTGAAGACGTAGCCCGAGCGGTTCGGCGTTCCGAGCGTGTACTTAGGACTCGACGTCGACAGGCGATAGGACTCATCGACGTACGACCCGCCCTCGGGATTGAAGGTGATGGTGCGGTCCTTGGCGAAGAGCAGCGTCACGCGCCGGTCCGCGGGCGGCATGTCGAAGGCCAGCAGGCCGTCGCACTCGCCGAAGGGATGGAACTTGGAGTCGCAGTAGAGGCCGAGAAAGCTCCAGCCTTCTTCGGCCACCGGCGAGATGACGACGCGCGAACCGATGCCGACGACACTGTAGTAGGGCTGGCCGAGCACGACGTTTTTCAGCTCCACGCCGCCGTCGTTGACCCGCGCCGAGCCGCCCGCCGTCGCAATCACCCTCAGCGCGGCGGTCTGGACCGGCTCGCTGGTGGTGAAGTAGACCTGGTCGATGAGATTGCCCATGGAGGCTTTGTCGTGGCTGGAGAGCGACAGGAAGGCGAATTTGGTGACGTTCTGACCCTCCGGCACCGTGTATTCGCCCGTCAGATCCGTCCAGCCGTAGAGATCGCTCGCGTCGTAGGGCGCCTTGTGGTAGGTGACCTGGATGGACGACAGCCCCGCCTTGGCGATTGCGTCGAGCGTCGCCTGCTGCCAGCCCGTCGGCTTGGCGGCCACATTCGCCGTGTAGATCTTCAGCGCCTTCTCGAACTCGTTGGTCGAGCCGACCAGGAACGCAAGCGCGTCGCCCTCCTCGCGCGCCTTGTGCGAGAAGCCCCAGTAGAGCGTGACGCCCGGCACGATCGAGACGTCCTGGTACAGCGCGCCGACCTCGTTGGCGTTCAGCTCGGCGAATTGCACCCCGTCGCGCGCCAGCGCCGTGTGGTAGTTGCTGCTGCTACTGCTACTGCTCTGGAAGTCTTTCGTTCCGACCGACCCGATCTCGATCTTGTTGTCGCTGGCGGTCGTCAACCAGTCCAGCCCCTCCGCGCCTTCGGGGTAGAAGACGTAGAACTTCGGAGTGGACTGCAACGCATTGCACGGTTGCTCGAAGCTGCCGTTGTGGAGCGACACCGGGAAGGACGAGACGCCGGTGCCGTCCCAGATGCCGTAGAGCGTCACCGTCGCGAGGTCGAGCCGCGTCAGGTGGGGGACGGACGCCCCGGCCTTGAAATCGGCCTTGGTCGCCGCCGGGTCGCGCGCCCAGCCGAGGAATCGCCACCCCTCGGCCTCGAGCGTGCCCCGGTCCGCCAGCTTCACCACATCGCCGGCGGCCTCCACCGGCTGCCGCCAGACGTTGCTCTTGTTGGGCACCTTCTCGACCCCGTCCCCCACGATTTCGCCGACGCCGCCCGAGGAGTAGACGATGGTGTAGCGGATGCGCACGCCGGTCGCGCTGATGACCAGTTTGCCGACGACCAGGCGACTGGGGATGACGATGACGCCGGTGGAGGAGTTGTAGGTCCACCCCTCAAGCAAATCGCCCGCCTCGTTCTGCACCTCGATCGTCGGCGGCAGCCGGAAGCCGTCGGCGGCGAAGAGCGTGGTGATGAAGTCGTCGCCCGCCAGCGCCTGCCCCTGGTAGACGCCGGGCGAGCCCACGACCGGCTTCATGATGGCGCCGTCGCCCTCCACGTCGGCGGCGATCAGCTCCACCAAGTACCTGGCTCGCCCGCTCTCGGCGTTCTCGTCAAGCTCCCACTGCGCATACAGCGTCAGCCCTTCGGCCGAGGACACGCGATGGCTCACGGTCTCGCCGTCGGGCTCGTAGACGACCAGGTCCGTGTCGCCGGTCTTCTCGTTGGTTTCGTACACCACCGAGCTCCCGACGGCGTGCAGGTCGCCAGAGAGGTCGCGCCAGCCGAGGAAGACGTAGCCCTGGCGGACCGGCTCCAGCAGTGTGCACGAGGGGCGCGTATACGAAAGCCTCACCGACGCATCGGCGTAGACGCCGCCGTTGGGGCGGAACGTCACCTGCGCGTCGGCCGCAGCGACGAAGTCGATGGCAAGGTTCTCGCGCAGGCCGTTCCGCATCAGGTCCAGGAACACGGCGTCGCAGTTCTTGCGCGCGACGAAGACCCCGTTGGTCGTGATGCCGGTGAAAGTGTACTCGGAGCTCGTCGCCAGCGTCAGCAGCATCAGCGTGCCCTTGTCGTACGACTTGAGGTACTGCCCGCCTCCCTCGACCTCGGTCAGCTGCGTGGAGTCGTTGACGTAGACCACGCAGCCGGGGCTGGCCGTGACGGTCAGGTCGTAGCGCTCGAGGGGAATCGAGTCCGACAGATAGACGCGGTCGAGCAGATTGCCGTACGACGAGGCGTTGCCGTTGGTGCTGACGACCCAGGACGCGAAGGCATACTCCGTCACCGGACGCTCAGAAGGCACGACGAAGACGCCCTGGATGTCTTCCCAGGCCGACTTGTCGTCGGTGTTCAGCTCCGCAGTGTTGACGATGTTGGTGAACTGCAGATCCTCCGCCAGCGCGGCGATCTTCGCCCTGGCCTCCTCGGCCGACAGATGGTTCTCATCCCCGGCTTTCGTGTTCGCGAACCGGTCGTAGATCTTCCGCGCCTGCTCGATCTGCTCGGCCGAGCCGATCCACATCGACATCGTCTCCTTCTCGATGCCCATGGATCCGCGCGCACGGTGCGAGAAGCCCCAGTAGAGCGTCGTGTGCGGCAGGGTGGCGATGCGCTGGTACAGCAGGCCAGCCGTATTGGCGTTCAGCTCCGCAAACTGCTGGCCTTCGCGGACGCCGGACAGGCCGTACTCCTTCGCCGCACCTCCCGTCAGCCGGCCGATTTCGACCATGTTGTCGCTCGCCGTCGTGCTCCAGCCGATGGCGTTGGGGTCTTTGATGGCGCTTTCGCCGATGACCGCCCCGGCGAAGTGCTTGTAGTAGGCCGAGATCACCGGCGACTCGAAGCCTCCGTTCTGCAGCACGACCGGATAGGAGACCTTGCCCTCCTCCGGAGTCGTCTTCCAGACGGCGTAGAGATTCACCTGCGCCAGATGCTTGATGGTCAGATGGTCGACGCTCGCGCCCGGCTGGTAGTCCGGCACGGTTTGGCCCTGCACCCGCGACCAGCCGAGGAACTTCCACCCTTCGGCGTGCAGGCTACCGACCTCGGCCAGCACGACCTTGCCCCCGCCTTCGGCCGCGTCCACCTCCTGCGTCCAAGAACGGGCGTCGCCGGCGACGTCCACCAGCGATACGCCAGCGGCTCCCAGCTCTGGCGCACCGTCGCCGTGCGCATGGTAGCGAATCGTGTAGGTGATCGGCTTGGCGGCGACGGACAGGTCGATTCCGGTCGCGGCGTGCGCGGCCAGCACCGCCGCGGGGATCTCGAGGCGCCCGAAAACCCGGTCGAACGACACCCCCTCGGGCAGCACAGTCTCCGCCTCGACCAGCAGTTCCTCCCGGTAGAGCGTATAGCCGGCGTCGGCGAGGACGGTCGCGGCGAAGGTCTCGTTCGTCGGCACGACGGCCGTATACAGACCCGGCGTTTGCGCGTCAGCCAGCAGACGCAGGCCGTCGCCCCGGGCGTGGGCGGTCGCCACCCGCACCGTACAGACGTCGGCGGCGAACGCGGCCGGCACGAACGCCAGGACCGCCAGAAGACAAAGGACGAGTCTATGCATTGCACCTCCTCCGCAAGGACAGGAGCGCCGTGCCGATCAGTACCAGCAGCGCCCCGTTCGGCTCGGGCACGGCCCAGACGGCCGTCGCCAGATTCCAGGCCTGGTCGTAGGTGCCGACTGCGCTCTTCTGCACGGCCTCCATCTCCACCAGGCGTTCAAAGGTCAGCTGTTCGGATGAGAACAACGCGGTGAAGGAGCCGTCCTCTCCGTGAACCCCGAGCTGGACGCCGTAGACCCGGGAGGGATCGGCCGAAATCTCGGTCGGGATGCTCTCGCCGCAGAACATCAGCTCGGCGTCGTCCACGCTCTCGATGCCGACGGCCGAGTTGTAGTAGTCGATCCGATCGCCGGAGGACGCGTCGAGCGAGTACAGCCACGCGACCACGTTTTCGGCCTTGCCGTTAGCGCATTCCAGCGTCTGCACATACGCCGCGGAGAAACTGTCGCCGGCCTCGCCGTCGATCATCCAGTAGAGCACGTCGGCGCGGAGCGTGCACGCCGTCATCGCAGTCGCCAAGGCCACTATCCAACCCACCGCCCTCATAGCGCCTCCCAAGTGACGGACATCGCGCCGCCTCCGGCCTTGCGGGCGTACCACGCCGCCGTGCCGGCGGTGAGCGTCGGGTCGGTGTCGGTCTTTAGCCGCTTGATGCCATTGATGATCGTGTAGTACCGGCGCGTCCACTTCTTGCCGTCGAAGCGGATCGTCGCCAACGAGCCGTCCGCCTGCGGCACCCGGATCTCGTCGCCTGCCGCCGCCCCCGCCGCCGCCCAGTCGACGCCGTTGAGCCGGAAGTCGCCCTCCGCCGTCGCCGGCACGCCGAACAACGTCTGCCCGAACGCCTTGCCGGCCGGCGCCGCCGCCAGCACGACCGTCACCTCGGACTTCAGCACCTGGCCGACGACCAGCACCGTCCGGTTCGCCCGCGTCGCCGCCCCCGGACGGTGCAGCCAGACCCCGTAGCCGACGGCGAGAGGCGTATCGCCCGCCGCCGCGCCCGCCGCTACCTCTGCCTGGCCGTCGCTCACATGCACCACGTTGCGGCCCCGCCACTCGTCGCCATCTTCGTTGCGCACCAGGTCGAACACCCGGTATTGCGCATTGACGCGGTCGTAGACGTAAAGCGAATCGCCCGGCTCCAGCCCAGCAGTCAGCACCAGGGCGTCGGCCGACGGTGCTGCGTCGCCCCGCCCGACCGCGCCGCAGTCGACCGCGATCGGCAGATACTCGGCATCGCTGGTTATCCGCACCAGCCCCAGCAGGTTGGAGCCGTTCAGCGTCTCCACCTCCACCGCCGCCGCCACCACGGCGAACAGCACACCCAACATCGCCATCGACAGCTTCATCGCTCACCCCCGTCGCGCACGACCCGGAAGAAGCCGCTGCCCGCGCCCGCCTCCACCCCTACGCGCAGCTCGATCGGCCGCGAGGCATCGCCGGCCACCGCCGACCGCGCCGCCCCGGCGACGTCCAACCGATCCGGCGCCGCCCCCGCCGCCACGTTGTAGTCCAGCACCGGCGTCGTGCCGGTCACGGTCAGCACCACCTCCGCCCCCTCGCGGCGAATCGCCGCGATGCGCGGCTGCGGCGCCCCCGCCGGCACGGCGGAACGAACCATCGCCGCCGAACTCGCGCCGGTCATCGCGTAGAAGCCGGACGAAGGCGCCACCTGCGGTGCGGTGACCGCCGCCCAGCCGTCCACCCGGAACGCCGCCCCAGAGCGCACCGTCGAGCGCGTATCGAGCAATGCCAGCAGCAGCCGCTCGCCGGACGCCACCACCGCCTCGTCGATGGCCACGCTGGTCTTGGGGCAACGCCCATCTTTGGCCAACGGCAGCCGGAACAAGACGCGCGCGTTCTCGCCGTCCACCAACGAGCCGTCGGCGGCAAAACCGGCGAATTGCACCCTCGGAGCGATCGCCACCAAGGCGTAATACTCATCGTCGACCGCCCGGGCGCCGTCGGCATAGCAATCCACCCCGCTGCTCTCCACTTCAAGCAGCAAGGAGCCTTCGCCGACCGTGACCGCACGAGCGACACCACCGGCCGCAGCAATCAGCGCCGACATCAGCAAAATTGTACAACTCCTTTGCATCTAATTCTGGACAAAATCTAATCCTGAAAAGCCACAAAATACGAAGGCATATTTTATCATTTTCCAGGCGTAAATGCAATTGGGGGGGGGGGTAATTTGCAGTAAATCTATCTTTTTATGAAATAATACTAAACTAAAGTGAGTGATGGTCTGACCCCAATGGTGGGGTAAAAGTGGTGGGGTTAGGCACGAGGAGTGTGTGAGGGTCTTGTCCCTGCGGTGTTCCCGCAGAGTTGTTGTGAAATGGGGACTTGTCCCCTCTGAGTTACTTTTGCCGTCAGGCGTCATCCCTTGAAGAATCGCACGAATTCCGTCGTCATGCC
>CAMAHK010000076.1 GCA_945834475.1 uncultured Verrucomicrobiota bacterium | reverse complement strand
GCGCGGCTATTCCGGCAACCTCATCCTCGACGAGTTCGCCATCCACGAGAAGCCCTTCGACATCTGGGCGGCCATCTACCCGTCCATCACGAACCGCCTGACCGGCGAGAAGAAGCTGCGCATCGTCTCCACGCCGAAGGGACGCGGCAACAAGTTCGCCGACCTCTGGGAACACAATCCCGAATACGCGAAGCACAAGGTGACGATCGAGGACGCGGCGAAGATGGGTCTCTTCGGCGCGAACGCCGAAGAAGCCGCGAAGCAACTCGCGGAACTCAAGAACGGCGTCGACGATCCGGACATCTGGGCGCAGGAGTACATGTGCGAGTTCATCGACAACACGGCCGTCCTCCTCCCCTACGAGATGATCGGCAAGTGCGAGTCGGCGACGATCAAGGACGACGGCTCCTCCCCGCGCTACATCGGCATGGACATCGGGCGCTCGCACGACCTTTCCGTCATCGTCGAAGGCGTGAAGCTCGGGGACGTGCTGGCGATTGACGGCGTGACGGTCCTATCGAAGATGGCCTTCGCGGACCAGCTCGCCGTTCTCGTCGGCAAGGCCCGTGCCGAGCGCGTGCGCGGCGTCTGCATCGACTCGACCGGCATCGGCGCGATGCTCGCCGAAGAGGCGACGCGGCTGATCGGCGGGAAGTGCCGCGGCGTTCAGTTCACGGTCGCGTCGAAGGGAGAGATGTATGGACTCATGCGTCGCCGGTTTGAGGAGCGCAGCATTCGCGTTCCGGTGGAGAGAGAGCTGCGCGAAGACCTCCACGCCGTCCAGCGCGTCGTCTCCACCGGCGGAAACGTCACCTACTCGGCCCCCCGCAACGCGGACGGCCACTCCGACCGCGCCGCAGCCGTAGCCCTCTGCTGTCTCGCCGCGAAGGAAGGACTCGAAATCTCGCCCAAGGCGGTCTCGTACGCCCCTTGCGCCCAGGACTCTAGGAGCATCGAATGAAGAACCGTAACAGCTGGCTCGACACCGTCAATCCGATTCGAGGACTTTCCATCTCGCAGGCGAAGTCCATCTTCGACTGTGCCCGCAAAAACGGCTCGGCGCTCCTTCAGAAGATCTACGACGAGATCGAGAACTGCGACCCGACGCTGATGACCTGCGTCGACCGCCGCGCCGCCGCGATCTCCGGCATCGGCTGGCAAGTCGTTGCCCGCGCGTCGGCCAAGGACCAGGCACTCGCCGAGCAGCAGCGTATCTCCGTCGACACCTTCCTCTCGGGCATCGAAAATTTCGACGAGGCGCTCGAGCATCTTGACCTCGCCTTCTTCCGCGGCTTCTCCCACTGCCAGCCGATCTGGGAAGCGGACGGCACGGTTCGCCGCATCAGCCTTCTCAATTCGTGGAACTTCCTCCGCGACAAGGACGGCGCGTGGTACTTCAATCCGGAAGCGTCGAGCGATTTGACCGGCTGCGAGAAGATCCTGCCGGAAGCGCGGCTGATGACCCTCGTGCGTCGCCGAGCCATTGACTGGCCTGCGCTCGTCATCTTCATCCGCAAGAGTCTGGGAGAGCAGGACTGGGGACGCTATGTCGAGCGCTATGGGCTCCCGAACTTCATCGCCACGATGCACCAGGGCGCGGACGAGGCGCAGCGCGCCGAATACCTGAAGGCCGCGAAGGCGGTTCGCGACGCCCAGCCCGCGGCACTCCCGAGCGGCGGCAGCGTGACGACCGTCGGCACCGAATCGCGCGGACAGGACCCCTTCTCCAACTTCATCGAGCATCAGGAAAAGCTGATCGTCCTCATGGCGACCGGCGGAACCCTGACCTCGCTTGCCCAAGCGGATACCGGCTCTCTCGCCGGCGGCGCTCAGATGGACGTCTGGCGCGAGATCGTCAGCCGCGACGTTGCGGCGATTTCAGCCGTCGTCAACCGTGCGCTCGTTCGCCCCTTCCTCGAGCAGAAGTTCCCCGGCAAGGAAATCGCCTGCGAGTTCAAGATCGAAGCGAGCGAGAAGCCCGGCAAGAAGGAAACGGCGGAACTCGCCGCAACCCTCAAGAACGCGGGCTACACGATCGTTCAGAGCGAGCTTGAGGAAGCCGTCGGCTTCTCGCTGGAGAAGAGCGAAATCGCACCCGCGCCCTCAACGCCGTTCCTCAATAAATCCGTACCGCCGAGCGTCCCCGCCGGCGGCGACGCCAAGCCCGCTTCAAACCCACTTGCAAAGGCCCTGCAAGACGCCTTTGAATCGGCGATCGGCGAAGCCATGGCCGAAGAACTCACGGGCAAGCGCGAGGAAGAAGCGAAGGCAAACGAAAGTATAGCACATCAAACTTCAGAAAGGCAATAGGCAAAAAATGAACGAAATCGTCATCGCAATGATCGCCCTGCTGGCGACCCTATCCGTCGTAACGGCGCTTGTGGCCGTAGCAGTCTATGCAATGTCCCGGAAGTCGAACCGCTCGGAATCGCCTGCCGTCCGCCGTCAGCACGTCAACCCCGTAGACATGAGCTGGCGGTACGTCTCCGTGAATGTTGAAGGCCCGTGCCGTGACATCGACAGCGACTCCTGGCGCGACCAGCTCTGGTTCGATGCGCTCGTCGAGCGCAAGTTCGGAGCGGCGGACGGCGAGCTCACGGCCGAGGTATTCGAAACCGACCACCGAGGCTGGAACCTTGCCCACGTTTACGACCCGAATGACTGCCGTCCAGGCTTCAGCGTTTTCCTTCCCGAGGGAAAGACTCTCGAAAAGGTAGGTGCACGAAAGTTTCGGCTCGTCGTCCGCCCAATGCCGACGAAGGTTGACGACGGCGAAGACGGCGGAGACGCCGGCGGCAAGGGAGGCGACGGCGGAGACGCCGGCGAAGGCAAGTGAGATTGTTTCGTAGGTAGTCATACACCAAGTATACCACATCCCGATGAGAATCGCCTACAGACCCCCTTGCAAAACGCCGCTACCCGCTTGCAAAACTCTTTGAAGAACTGAAACGCACAACGAGCCGCCCTTCACCCTCCAAACGCCCAGAACCCCGTTAGAATCAGTTGAAACTTATGAAGACCGAAATCACGAAAGAGACCGTTCAGCCCGGCGAGATTCTCCCCGGCGTTCTCCTCTGCCCCTTCGGAGACTTCCCCAAGGGCGAGACCGTGCAAGTCTGCGACTCCAAGGCGTTCGCGAATCTCGTCGCCGCGTGGGATGCGGACGGCCAGAAGGAAATCCTCTGCGACTTCGAACACGCCTCCGAAGTCGAGCGCATCGATTCCGACACGAAGGCCGCTGCGTGGATCTCGAATCTCCAGGTGACGGACGAAGGCCTCGTCGGAGATCTCAAGTTTACCGACCTCGGCGCGGAAGCGGTCTCCAACCGCCGGCTCCGCTTCCTCTCGCCCGTCTGGACGCTCGACGCGGAGAATCGCCCCGAGGCACTCAAGTCGGTCGCGCTCACCAACAAGCCCAACATCAAGGGCAAGCCGGTCCTCAACAAGGACTCGTCCTCCGTAGCCTTGGCGAAGGAGGAAGACAATTTGGAACCCACCAAAAAGGAAAATCCCAACATGGATAAGATCAAAGCGGCGCTGGGTCTCGCGCCGGAGGCGTCCGATGAGGAAGTGGCCGCAAAGGTCGCCGAACTCAAGGCCGCCAATGAGGCCCTGAACAAGGAGAAGGAAGACGCCGCGGCGGCCGCCAAGGATGCCGAAGCCGAAGCCTTCGCCGAGGAGCACAAGGAATGCGCGAACAAGGAGGACATCAAGCGCCTCTATCTCGCGAACAAGGAAGAGACGGTGAAACTCTTTGCCGGTCTCAAGAAGCCCGAAGCCCCCAAGCAGCAGATCCTGAACAAGGATGCGGCGAAGGAGCCGAAGATGCTCAACAAGGCGACGCGTGAAGCGATGTCGGCCCTCCCGCCGGCGCAGCGTGCCGCCTTCTACAAGGAACACGCCGCCGAGATCGACGGCTAACTCATTTCGTTAACGAAAAACAGAAAGGTAAAACACTATGGCTCTCACTTCCCCCGCGCTCACTCTCGCCGTTGAGGCGATGTTCGCGAACATCAAGCCGACGCTCGATGTCATCAAGCGTCTCGGCCCGACTGACTTCTCCGCCGACGCTCCCGGCGTCGACATCAAGCCCGGCGCGACGATCAAGGTCCCGGTCTCGTCCATCTCGGCCGCGTCCGCGTACGACGAGTCGACGAACAACTACCTCACCGGTGGTGACACGAACTGGGCGACGCTCACCGCGACCCATTACCTGCAGGGCTTCGACCTGACGGGCACGAACGTCGACCAAGGCGTGAACGCGAGCCGCGTCAAGCAGCTCTTCACCTCCCGCGCCGGTTCGGGCATCGCACTCGCCTGCCAGAACGCGATCAAGACCGCGATTGACGGCGTCACCGCGTCGACGGCCGCGGCTGGCAAGATCGCGGCGGTCGCCGCGATCACGATGGAAGGCTACATGGGCATCGGCGAAGGCCTGAACTGGCTCGACAAGGCCAACAGCGTCCTCGTCGTCAACGGTCCCGAGATGGCATCCATCCGCGCGAAGTTCGCGGCGAATCACGTCGTCGGGACGCAGACCGAGCTCGCGCAGTTCATGGGCTTCAAGGACCTCGTCGTGATTCCTGGCATGACCGCCCGCGCGGCCATCGTTCCGGCGAACTCGATCGGCTTTATGGCCCGTGTGCCGTCGATCATCGCGAAGTACCAGGAATTCGGCGTCGAGACCGATCCGGATACGGGTCTCTCGATCGGCATCGTCGTCGCGGACGATCAGTCGAAGAACCGCCTCGTCGCGAACGCCGATCTCTGGTTCGGCTGCACGGTTCAAGGCGCGCCGGCTGCGGCTGGCACAGCCGGCATCGTCAAGCTCGCCACGGCCTAATGGAATACGGATCATGTGGCGTAAAGTACATGAAGCCGATCTGAATGCGTCGCTCTCCCTCGCGGAGATCGACGCGTTCAGGAAGTCTGCCCTCGACGGAGACCCCGTCGAGGCGCAGATTCGCGAGGTCTGTGCGTATGTTCGCGGCATTATCCGTTCGTCGCCTTCGCGCGTCGTGATGGCGAAGGGAGAAGACTACCTCCCCGAATCGCTCATCCTCCCGGCGATGAACATCCTCAGGTTCAACCTCCTCACGCGGGCGAATCTCACCGTGAACGAGTCGCGCAAGCTCGCCTATGAGAAGGCCGAGGAACTGCTGGAGAAGGTCCGTCGCGGCGAATTCGTGCCCGAATCGGAAACCGTCGAAGCAACAAGCGAAATCGCCGGCGCTCCCGCCTACGCGACTGACGCGCATCATCATCTTCTCGACTGATGAAACTCAAGCTCAAGATCAAGGACCCCGAAAGGAAGCTCCTCGGCAACGAGGATGTCATGATGCAGGCGGCATCCGCCGGCGTCAAGGCCCTCTTGCGCGAACATCTCGAGCAGAAGCACCAGGGAACCGCGCCGAACCGGTACGGGCTCCCGAAGTCAAACTATTACAGCGAAGCCGCCAAGCACGTCGAAAGCGAAGTGAACGGCAAGCGCGTCACCGTCGAAGTCGACTATCCCGGCATCGCGCTGCACTACGATGGCGGAACCGTTTACCCGAAGAAGAAGGCCCTCGCCGTTCCGATCAATCCCGCCGTAGCCGGTATTTGGCCGAGCGAGTACGGGCGCGAGATGTTCGTCGTCTGGCCGAAGGGCAAGAAGACGGGACTTCTCGTCGGCGCGGACGCCAACGACGAAGACCGCATCGGCCACGCGCTCTACCTCCTGCTGCCGAAGGCTAACATTCCCGAGGACAAGTCCGTGCTGCCGACCGACGAGCAGGTTCTGAACGCGGCTGAAGCCGCCATCTGGGAGGCCCTGTCATGAAGCCCTGGGAAGTCATCCTTCAGCGCGCCTGCACCGCCTCCGGACTCAACTCATCCGAATGGGAACAGATCGCCGCGTCGGTTCGCGAACGGGCCTTCTTCTCGGCGGAAGTCACGAGCACGAAGATCCTCGAGGAGATGAAGGCGAACGTCGTCGCCATGCTGAAGGACGGCAAGAGCGCGAGCGAAATCCGCCGCGATTTGCGCACGATGCTCTTCGGCGAGGGCTACCAGCCCGACGAACAGTGGGAAGGCACGATCAAAGACCTTCGCACCAAGGCCCGGCTCGACATCATCATCAAAACCAACACCGATCAGGCCAAGGGCTATGCGCGGCTCGTCCGCGATACCCGCGCGGGCGCCATTCTCGCCTTCCCGGCCTACCGCTTCGTCCGCCGCCAGAACCGCAAGGCGCAGCGCGACTGGGCGACGCGCTGGGCGAACGCCGCGAAGGCGGTAAACTACGAGGGAGTCGCGAAGAACGGCGAGATGATCGCCCTCAAGACCTCGCCCATCTGGGAAACGCTCTCCCGCTTCGGTACGCCCTACCTCCCGTTCGACTACAACAGCGGCATGGGGCTTCAGGACGTCAAGAAAAGCTACTGCCGCGAAATCGGTCTCCTCGGAGAAGACGAACAGCCGAAGGTGCCGAAACTCCCCGACTTCAACGAAGGACTTAAGAAATGAAAATCTTCAATTTCCAGACCAAGATTGCCAACGCCTTAAACACTGTTGAGGAGCTTGTGCAGGGCGGTTGCAAGGCCTTTGCCGAGGACACACGCACCGTCTACGACGAGTCCGCCCAGTTCATCCGCGAAGGCGGCGTCGCCATCGTGGTCATCACGCCCGACCTGAACCGCGCCGGCTCCGGCACCAAGCCGGGCGTCATCCCGTTCGAGGGCGACATCGTCATCCGCTGCATCGAGCTGCCGCCCGTCGCCGCGTCGGATCCGAACACGGTCCGGGCGCTCGACGCCGCCGAGATCGTCATGCACGAGCTGGACGGCGAGATCTTCGAGTGGCGTTCCACCCGCCAAAGCGCCTCGCGCGCCAGCGACGGCAACGACGTCATCACCGCAACCGTCACCTTCGGCTACACCGGAGAACTGACCAAGTAAGAAAGGAACAACCAACATGGCCAACAACCCCACCGACATCTCCGGCTCCCCGCGCGGGATCGCCAACACCCTCGACGGTTTCGTCGTCGAGAACGAGGAGTTCAACGAGACGCCCGTGCAGGAGGACTTCGACGACCAGAACGGCGCCCGTGCAGACGAGAAGGTCTACGACACGCGCGTCGACCTCAACCTCACCGTCTACGGCAAGACCGCAGAGGCGGATATCTCGAAACTTCTGACGGCGATCGAGAAATCCGGCGGCAAGACGATCACCTACGCCAGCAAGACGTGGAAGGTCGACTCCGTTCGCGAGGCCGGCACCTACAACGCCCGCCGCCGCTGGACGATCACCGCCCACCGCTACGACAACTTCCCGGCGCAGGCCGCCTCCTGAACATGAGCAAGGGCAACCCCAAGAAGGCCGTCGCGGCGATTCTGCCGACTCCCATCGGAGCCGTCAAGCCGATGACGCTGGCGATGTACGCGGCCCTGGAGCGCATCGAGTCGCCGCTCGTCACCGGCGCGGAGCCGAAGGACACGGCGGAGCTGCTGCCGTCCCTCTACCTGCTCACCCACGGTGCGCAGGAGATCTTCCGCGGCAATCTGGTCGCCCTCGCCTTCGAGTGGGCCGACACCGTCCCCGTCTCGGCTATGGCCGAGATCCGCGAAGCGTGCCAGCGCCAGATGAAGGTCGTGATGGACGTCATGCCCGAGGCTCAAAAAAAAACGCCAAAGGCAACGACGGCTGGATCGCCGCAACCGTCCACGTCATCGCGAAGACCTACGGCTGGAGCTTCCGCGAGATCCTCTGGGAAATCCCCCTCTCCGCGCTGATGCTCCTCCGCCGACAGGAAAACCTCGCGAACATCATGCCGCTCTCTGTAATCGAAAAGATGGACAATGGCGAATAAGAAGCTAAAGGTCGAACTCGAACTCGAGACCGCCAAGGCCAAGCGCCAGGCGAAGGAACTCGAGCAGTCCGTCGGATCCGGCGGCGGAGCCGGCGGCTCGTCCGCGCCGGGCGGCAAGGCGTCGCCCGCAGCGGACAGGATGGCCGACGCGCTCGACAAGGCGTCCAAGTCGGCCGGCAAGTCCGCGGAATCGTTCAATAAGGTCAACTCTCAAGCGCTGCAGCTGACCAAGGGCTTCGCCGGAATCGCCGTCGGCATGGCCGCGAGCTATGCCGCGAACTATGCGACCGGCGGAACCAAGACCGCGCTACAGTACGGCGGCGGCATCCTGTCCGGCGCGTCCGCCGGAGCGACGATGGGCATGGCGGCGGGACCGCAGGCTGCTGCCGTCGGTGCGATCGTCGGCGGCGTCGCCGGAGGCGCAAAGACCTACATGGACCGGGACGCCGAGCAGTCTGCCGTGGCGAAAGAATACCGCGAGGGCGAAGAACGCTACGCTGCGGCGAAGGACTGGGAGGCGAAGTTCCGCGACATCACGGGCATCGGGCAGAACAAGCAGAGCGACTTCATCGCGGACGACGACGAGCGCCTGAAAGCCGAAATGGAGGACACGGCGAAGCACCTTGAGGACACCAAGGCGAATATCAAAATACTCAATAGCGCGATTGGCAATCTCAAGGCGTCTCTCGAGACGATGATCCGGAACGGCGACACCGACTCGGAAGAGTTCAAGAAGCTGTCTGAAGACCTTCAGAATTCCCGCTCGAGGCTCCAGTCCCTCGAAAGCGCCGAGCAGGCTCTGGAACGTGAGACCCATCAGCAGAAGGTGGCGGCGGCGAAGAAAAATGCCGAAAAAGACAACGACCGCGGCGGCTTTTCCGCCTCCGACGCGCTCGGCAGGCTCGGCATCGCCTTCACCGGCGAGCGGTTCGCCCTGCCCGCTTCCGGCAACAGCCCCAAAGCTCCAAGCTCCAAGACCAAAGCTTTAAGCTCCGGTTTTGGCTTCGGCTTCTCGGTGCCGGTTACGCCGTCGGTCACCCATGAGTTCTCCGCAGCGGCGGAAGGACTCGTCAATCCCGTGGACAAGCTTGTCGACGAGCGGATAAAGCAGATCAACGAAGAACAGCTCAAGGTCTTGCAGGACATCGCGGAGAACACGAAAGAAAGAGGTTTGGCATGGCAGTAGTCATCCCCGAAAGCGCCTATAAGCAGATCCGCAAGAGCCGTCAGCTCGACCAGAACGGACAGGGCTATCAGGTCCAGTACAAGGGCACGTCGTATGAAGCGCTCGAAACCGCCGCGGCCGCGTTCGCGAAAGGCGACGTCGTCGAGACGGGGTGGCTCCTCGACTCCTGGCAGCTCGAAGGCGTGCCCAGCGGCGGCGGACTCCTCACCATCACCTGCGTCCCGGAAGACAGCGTCAGCGAAACCGGCGGCGGCACCGTGCAGACCGCACTCAAGGCCGTGTGGACCTGCAAGTCCGTCCGCAACGACGTCGCCTGGACCGCGTACTGCGGCATTTCGCCCGGTGCCAATCCGAACCGCGTCGACCTCGAGATGTGGATGAAGGAGACGGACGCGGAGCTAGCCAAGGCCTACAAGTACAAGGACGACAAGGGGACGGAGCACGAACTGTCGGAGCCGAGCAAGAAGCTCGCGGAGAAGATCGACAAGGGCGTCGAGTCGGTGATCCGCTTCTATCCGGTCCTCAGCTGCACCTCGACCTGGTCACGGATCCCGGGGACGTTCATGAAGAACCTCGGCTACACCGACACGCCCGGCGCGCCGAAAGCGAACGAGACGCATGCGCCCTCCAACCTCTCGTCAATCATCAGCGCCCACGAATGGCTCAAGGTGCAGGACGATGTCTCCGAGAACCCAGACGGAAAGTTCACCCGTACCGAGAGCTGGATGGGTGTCCAGAAGGTCAATGGAACGACCGCCTTCGATCCCGACCTCTACGGCGCGAAACGCTGGCCCATGCCCTATCAGAAGTAAGATGTTCGAGAAGATTCCAGCACCGGTCAAGGGACAGCCCGCGAGGGCGAGCTGGGGCGCGGCTCTCACCAGCCGCGTCAACGAGCTCTGCGCGATGGCTCCCGCGCGCGGCCTCGCCCGCGACGGCCTAACCGGAACCGGCTTCGCCGCGCTCCCGTCGAACCGCCGCGACAAGAAACCTCGCAACAGCGAGCGCCCCTGGGCGCTCTCCTCCGTCAAGGACGAAAACAAGAACGAGCATGTCGTCATCTATCTTCCGGACGCCAGCCTCGTCTTCGACGACGAGATCGTCAACGTCGGTGACATCGACGGTATCACGCCGGTTGAAGGGAACGAGAAGCATTACCAGCTTGAGGTTGCGGACGGATCCGGCGAGCATCTGGTCGTGCTACAGGCGAACAAGGGCGAGGGAGAAGATGAGGTCGGATTTTCGATTGCGCTGGCGATTCCAGACGAAGAGCCGGGAGAAGACCTTCTCGCCTCCGTTCCGATCGGAAGAATTGTGTCCGGCGACGACAAGGACGGATACAAGACCGTCGGCTCGATCGAGCAGCTGGCCGTCGGCACCATCGTTCTCGAGCGCGGCTCGGACGAGCCCGACGAGAAATCTGTCGACAGAAACGGCGGCGATGACGGCGAGAACAAGCTTCAGATCGCCCACTTCAACGACACCGAGCGAGACTCCGGCAAGGGCCTTGAAAAGCGCCTGAAAGTCGACACGAAAACCGGCGAAGTCACCGCCGAAGACAGCGAAGGCCTGATGCTCGTCGGCCGCAAGGACGGCAAGGTCATTTACATCCCGCTCACGGGCGACGGTGAAGACCCCGACGAAGAACCCGAAGAGGAGAAGCCGACCGACCCCTGTGACCATGACAAGGGCGGCGGCAAGGAAGGCGGCGTCTCGCCAGAACGCGAGGAAGCGGCCGGTGGAGGAGGAGCGGCCGGTGGTGTCTCGGCCGGAGGTGTCGCAGGCGGAGGCGAGAAGCACAAGGGCGACGACGACTGCAATTGCAAGTAAGGAGAACTTATGGCTACGTACAAGATCAAGGGACAGCGGTATCTCCGCAAGTACACCGAGAAAGGCACCTCGCCCGTCTATGCGGCGTCGGTGCAGGCGCAGAAGATCGTCGACACGTTCTGCGAAGTGCCGTGGACGCGCACGGGCGTCGATTCGGCGCAGATGACCTATCACACCGAGGAGATCGTCGACGAGGACCGCAAGATCACCGGCCTCGAGATGAACGTCGACATCCGCGACAGGTTCGACGCGGCCCTTTTCTGCGCCGGTCATTCTGGCGGCATGCACCGGGCCTACGCCAACGCGGCCGTCTATCGCTACACGATGCCGGACGATGCGATCGGCAAGACCCTCGTCTCGCTCGCCGCCCGCGTGACAAGCGACCCCTACAACTCGGAGGGCGCCCGCCTCCACGTCTTCACGAATTCGACCGGCGAGATCCCGATGAACTGCCACGTCCTCCGAGGCGAGAGCGCCGCAGGCGAACTCATCGAGGACGGCACCACGGCCGCAGCCGTCGCCAAGCGCACCGAGAAGATCGTCGGCAAGGAGACATACTGGTATCCGACGACCGAGACCTGCACCCTCCGACCCGTCGATCCCTCAACCTCAACCTCCAACCTCAACCTCAAGAAGTACCTCTTCCTCGTCGTCGCCCTGGAGTCCTACTCGACCGTGCGCGGCAACTGGCTCGAGGGCTGCAGCTTCATCGCCAATTCGGTCGAGATCGAGACGAGCGCCGCGATTGACGGCCTCTCCGAAACCGACCTCAACAACCTTTTCGATCCCGAGCAGGGGTTCGTCGTCTACGACGGCCATCATCCGACGATCCCGTCCGGAATGCCGACGGGCGAGATCAGTCTCACGGTCCGTAGAGACGGCGACCTGCTCATCGAGGAAGACGGCTCGCAGGCCCCTGTCGAATTAGACGTTTCAGACGTCGCGGCAGTCTGCCGACTCTACGGCGAATTCGTGCAGGGGAAGTCATCCGTCGTCAATTCGGACGGCGCGTATCGTCCAAAAGGCGCGGTGTTCGCCGTCTCCCCCGTCACCGAAGAGCATGTCATGCGAGAGTCGGACCGTCCGACTCCGGTGGACGTCCTGCGCATCGACGCCTCGGTTCTAGTCATTCCAACCGTCTTCCCCGCCGGTTCGAAACAGATCCGCATCGACCATGACGGACTTTCCCTGCCTGATGGCGCGTTCTTCTCCATCTATCTCGCGCCTGATTTCATGACAGGGCTGAAGGAGGACGCCCTGCGGGACTACCGTCTCTACCGTGGCGAACGCGAAGGAATCACGCTTCTCGGCAAGATCACCGCAGGAAAGCTGACGCGGTTCGACATCCCCAAACACACGCCTGTCGGATCGATCGTCATCGCCGGCTACGTCCCGCCGGAGATCTGTCCGCAATCGTTCAACGCGCCAGTCACTACCGGATCTACGCCGTTCAACCCCATCGTCACGATCATCTGAAGGAGCCTTATGAAACATATCGTCTGTATCGCCGCTGCTGCGTTCGCAGCCATCGCCTCTGCAATCGAGATCCCGATCTACTCGCACAAGAAGTCCGACAAGCAACTGCACGTCCAAGCCGAATCCAAGGGCGGCGAGATCTACGGCGTATGGCATTTCCCCTCATCCTATACGGGCAAGCGCAGCGTTGTCGACATCCCCGTGTCGGATACGAACGCCAACTTCATCGCCTGGGTCGGCGATGCAACCTTCAAGCCCGGCGAACCGTTCGGCGTGTCGAACAGAAGGGACTACAACGCTATCGACCTCACCGAGACCAGCCCGATCTTCGGACGAATCAACCT
>CAMAHK010000075.1 GCA_945834475.1 uncultured Verrucomicrobiota bacterium | reverse complement strand
GGAGTCATCGCGTTTTCAAACGAGAGAGAGTATATCAAATTCACGGCCGCTTATCTACAACCGCTTTGCAATCGGGAGAGTCGTGGAGAGGCGTAAATTTCACTTACGAATCCACCGCTACATCATTTGCGAAATTTGATATACTCATGCGCCATGAAGCGGATTCTCTACTTTCAGGCGACGGGCAAGGCGTCGGCGCGGCAGAAGCTCGAGGGCGTCTATGCGTACGGACACGCCCACGGCTGGGACGTCCAGGTCATCGAGCCGGGGGCCCGCGAACGCAAGGCGAACGAGCTTGTCGCCTTCTGGTCTCCCGACGGCATTCTCGTCGAATGCGGCTCGGAACAGAACCACTTCAACCCCGGGATCTGCTGAACGACCGTGGCTACAGCCGCTTTTCCGGGAAGGCCCGGACATCCGACATCCGCAGTCTGCAAAAGGAACTGGGCGACTGGCTCGCCCATCTGCCCAAGCCCGTCGGCATCTTCGCCGCAAACGACTTCATGGCCGCCCAGGTCGCCGCCGCCGCGAGCCGTGTCGGGCTGGACATTCCCGGCGACATCGCCCTTGTCGGCGTGGACAACGACGAACTTCTCTGCGAGAACACGAACCCGACGCTTTCGAGCGTCCGCCCGGACTTCCGCGCGGCGGGAGAGAAGGCCGCGGAACTCCTCGCCGACCCGACGCGCGACCGCACGGCCATCGCCAATCTCTGCGGCTATTCCTCCGCCAACGCCCTCGCGAACTTCCTCCGGCGAAGCCGATAGGCGGCTCACTCCGCGATACGGTCGCGCGCGAACGTGCGGAAGAACGAGAGCATCATCACGAGCGCGGCGAGTACATAGGCGCCGCCCATGAGCGCAAAGCCGGCCTCAAAGCCGTGCACGCCGTAGCGCTGCGCGAGATAGCCCATCAGCACGCCCGAGAGTCCGCCCATGAAGAACGCGAAGACCGTGAAGATGCCGACGGCCGTCGACCGGTATTGCGCGGGGATGACGTCGAAGAGCGACGCGTGCGTGTTCACCTCGAAGAAGCCGCGTAAGACGCCGTAGGCGGCCGTCATCGCGATCATCGCTGCGGCAGACGGCATGAATCCGATCGCCACAAGACACGGCGCGCCCGCCAGCAGCGCGAGGATCTGGAAGCCCAGCCGGAAGCGCGGCATCTTCTTCACGAAGACATCCGTCAGCACGCCGCCCGCCATGATCGCCGCAAAGGCGAAGAGATGGTGGTAGAGCATCGTCTGCGTGCCGGCCGTCGCGACGGACGTCCCGAATTTCTCGTACATGAACTTCGGCGCCCAGAAGAGATAGGCGTTGTTGACGAAGACGATTGCCACGAACCCAACCATCGCGCAAATCGCCGAGGGCGTGCGGAAGAAGTAGGCGAAGCCCGCGAGGAAGGAGGGCTTGTCAACGCCGCGGGCGAGGACGCACCGCGGAACGGAGTCGGCGGACGGGCCTTCAGCCGTACCGCGGTGCGTCCTCGCCCGCGGCGTCTCCGCGCCCACATCCTTCAAGAGCCAGATGAACGAGACGCCGAGCGCGAAGCCGGCGGCGCCGAAGGCCATGAAGACGTGACGCCAGGTGCCGAGGAGCCCGAGCATCTTCGCCGTCAGGATGCCCGACGTCATCAGCCCGACGTAGAGCGCACCCTGATGAATCGAGAGCGCGATCGAGCGCGTCTCCTTGTGGAACGCGGCAATCAGCGGCGGATAGCAGGGACCGTAGAAGCTCTCGCCGACGCCGGTCGCGATCGAGCGGAAGAACATGACGACGAAGAACGCGGGGATCACGAAGCCGAAGACCGTCCAGTCGCCGACGAAGCCCATCATGAACGTCATCAGCGACCAGGCGATCAGCGAGCACGTGATCAGCCACTTGCGCGACAGGCGGTCCGCCAGCGGGCCCGCGACGAACGCCATGCCGGCGAGCGTCCAGCTGAGAACCGTGTTGATCCAACCGATCTGGACACTTGAGAGCCCGAGCTCGTCCTGAATCGGCACGGTCAGGAGTCCGAAGAGCGCACGGTCCGCCTGATGAAAGAAAAACGCTCCGCTCAGGAGAGCCAGTAAAGCCCACTTGTAGAACCCGCTGTTCTTCATATTCAGTCGATACTCTCAAGCCGTAGCTCGACATGGCGCTCGCCGTAATCGGACGCGATCAGCGCGAACGTCATGTCATGCGGCGCACCCCCCGCAGCACGCAAGGCCTCGACAAGATCGCCACGCCCCCACCAGACCGCCCGCAGGCGATTCGGCAACTGAACCGAGAGATGGCGCCCTTCCGCGCCCAGCGGACGCACATCCGTGAAGCGCATGCCCTTGAGCCCGAAGATCGGCTCGGGATTCCCCTCGCCGAACGGCTCGAGGCGCACCAGTTCTTCCGCCAGGTCAAGCGTGATGTCGCGCGGTTCAAGCCAAAGTTCCGGCTCGTTGTCGGAAATCGGCGGCGTCTCGCCTCCGACACACTGCTGGCAGTACGCGCAAAGCGCCGCGCGAAACGCGTCGACCGCCCCCTCCTTCACGCCAAAGCCGCCGGCTGCCGCATGTCCGCCGTAAGTCGTCAGGTGTTCCGCACACGCAACAAAGGCATCGCGGATGTTGATGTGCGCCGGCGAGCGCGCGGAACCGTGTCCACCCGCCAACACACACACGGGGACAGTCCCCCCAAGGCGTTCGAGAACGCGCGCGGCGACGATGCCTGCGACGCCCGGATGACCCTCGGGCAAGTCGATGACCTGCGCGGGAGCCCCTTCAACGACCTTGGACATCGCCTCGTCCGTCATGTTCTGCTCGACGGTCTTGCGGTCGACGTTATGTTGGTCGACAATCCGCGCGAGCTCGCGCGCAATCTCGCGATCTTCCGCAAGGATAAGCTCAAGCGCAGCCATGCCGCTCGCGAGACGTCCCGCCGCGTTAATGCGCGGACCGAGCATGAAGCCGAAATCCTTCGATGTCAGGCGATCCGTCCCCGACCGCGCCGCGCGGGCATAAAGTTCCTTGAGGCCCATCGGGGCCCATGTGGTAAAGCGTTTGAGCGCCTCGGAAACGAGAATGCGGTTCTGCCCGAGGAGCGGCATGATGTCCGTCACCGTCGCGAGTCCCGCCAGAACGAGAAGCGGCCCGCCCACGTTCGGCCCAGTATAAATGCCGCGGCGCTTCGCCTCGGAAACGAGCCGCTGTGCCAGAAGAAACGCGACCCCCGCGCCGCAAAGATCGGCGAGATGCGCCGGCGCCGCCACCTTCGGATCGACCACCGCATCCGCCGGCGGAAGTTCCTCGCCCGGCAAATGGTGATCGGTGATGACGACCTTGAGTCCTTTCGCCTTCAAATCCGCGACCTGCTTGACGGAGTTGATGCCGTTGTCGACCGTCACGACAAGCCCGACGTCGGGATGCTCGGCGAGGAGTCGCGCCACGGCGGCGTCACTCATGCCGTAGCCTTCAGACAGACGTTCGGGCAAAAATGGAATTGGGGCGGGGCTGTTACCCACCGCGGGCGAGGACGCACCGCGGTACGTGAGCGCGGTAAGCGCCTTCACCAAGATTGCCGTCGCCGAGACGCCATCGCAGTCGTAGTCGCCGAAAACGACAATCTGGCGGCGCGCGACGATGGCGTCGAGAATGACGTCAGCCGCCGTGTCAACGCCCGGGAGCTCGGAGGGATTGGCTAGGTCGGCCAACGACGGATTGAGAAAATTCACAGCTTCCGCCGCGGTGACGCCGCGGCGCTCAAGTAAGCTCGTGATAATCTCGTCGATGGTCATTGATCCAACTCTTTATGTATTATAGCAAAAATACAGAGCATGTGCTTCGTTTGCATTTCCAACGATCACTTCGCATCCTCAAGCGTACGAAGGTCCTCGGCGCGTTTCAAGACATCTCTCGCGACATCGGCGCGCCCCATATTCTCAAGACACTTGCCAAAACCGTAAACGGCGGGGATGTCCTTCGGGTTGATCAGGACGAGCGTCTCATAGCACTTCATCGCCTGCACGACCTTGTTGAGGGCGATAAAACCCTTCGCGTTCTGGCGCAGCCGTTCGCGGCGCTCGTTGAGGAGCGGATCGTTCGGGTTGCGGAGATACGCCTTCGCCCACTGATCGGTCGCCAGCTCTTCGCCCTTCTTGTCTGTCGCCTTCGCCGCCGCCATGTTGCCCTCGAGAATCACGCGGCGGACGACCTGCATCGAGCGGATTTCCTGCAGCGTCGGCTTGAGGATGTCCTCGTCGATGTCCGTCGTGTCGAGCCAAACGAGCGTCGGAATCTTCTTCGTCACGAACCACTCCGGCACGACCTCGCCCTCAAGCTTCGTCTCGAAGGCCGGGAACACTTCGTCTAGCGTGCCCACATAGCTCGCGAAGGTCTCGGGAAGCGACACCTGGCACGACTCGTCCTCGACAAACGCCGTCATCGCCTTCTCCAGCGAAACGCCCTTCTCCGAAGTGTGCTCGACGACGAGCCACTTCTGCGCCCCGGGCATCCAAAGATGCGTACGCAAAGGATTTGCAAACGCGCGAAGTCTCTTCTCGAGGTCGCGGGCGGTGAGTCCCGTGACGTCAAGCGAGGTGAAGGTCGGACGCGCCCCCTCCTCGACCGTCGCTGTCTCGACGCGATAGATCGCCCGTACGGCGTCCTTCACACACCCCGCCGTCGGCGGCGCCTCGACCGGCGCATCCTTCGAACATCCAGAGATGAGGAGTAGCGCGAGTCCAAGGGCGATTGTGAGAAATCTTTTCATGGCATTCAAAACGTGTTTTCGACTTGCGACGACCGACTAGCGACTCGCGGGAATTAAAGCACGAATCTCGGCGACACAGCGCGCGACGACGCCGCAGCGCTTTTCGACCGCCGCCTTCGCATTTGCCGCCGTCGATTCCTCGCCCGCGAACGCCGCGAGGATGCGCGCCTCGAGCTCGGTGGCGTCCTTGACCTGCGTAATCGCCTGCGCCGCGAGGAGGTCGCTCATCACGGGACGGAAGTTCTCGGTGTAAGGCCCGACGAACGTCGTCTTCCCGCAGAGACACGGCTCGATCATGTTCTGCGACCCGTGCGCACAAAGCGACTTGCCAACGAAGACGACATCGGCAATGCCGTAAAGCCCCATCAACTCCCCCGTCGTATCCGCAAGGAACACAGCGCCGCGGCCGAGGGCGGCAGCACCCGACACCGTACCGCGGTGCGTCTCGCCCGCGGCGTCTCCAGCCCCCTCCCCCCGACTCCGCCGCACGCAGGCAAAGCCCGCCGCTTTGATGTTCGCCTCAATCGCATCGGCCTTCTCGAAATGGCGCGGGGCGATGACGAGGATCGGGGATGAGGTTGAAGGTTGAGGTTGACGATGGAGTAGATTTTTGTAGATCTTGAGCAGAACCTCGTCTTCCCCTGGCCAGGTCGAGCCGCCGAGAAGAATCTTCCCTCCGCCGTCAACCTCAACCTCCGACCTCAATCTCTCTCTCTCACGCCCCCAAATCCACGTCCGCAACTCCTCTTCCTTCGCCGGATTGCGCTTGGCAACATCGAACTTGAAGGAGCCGGTGACTTCGATGTTGTCAAGTGAAGCTGTCGCGCGAATACGCTCGGCATCGAGATCGCTTTGCGCGAAGATCTTCGCGAAGCTCCGGAACAACTCGCCGAAGAAGAACCGCGCGGCCTTGTAGCGCGGCGCACTGCGGTCCGAGACGCGCGCGTTGATGAGAAAGAGCGGAATGCCCATCTTCTTCGCCCGCCGAATGAAGTTCGGCCAGATCTCGCTTTCGGTCAGCACAATCGCCCGCGGCCTGAACGTCAAGAGCGCCGCCTTCACGAACGTCGGAAAATCCAGCGGATTGTAGATGAGAATATCGGTCGTCGGCTGTCGGTCGTCGGTCGTAGGTTGTCGGCCGTCGGTCGTCGGTCGTCCAAGTGATGCCAGCTCCTTCTCTGCCATGAGCCAGCCGGTGGAACTTGTCGTTGAGAAGACGAAACGAACATCCGGCTCGACCTTGCGCCATTCGCGCATGAGCTGCCCCGCGACCTGCACCTCGCCCACCGACACCGCATGAATCCAAACCGGACGCTGGGAAGCGCGGCCTTCGGCTGCGTCGCTTCGCTCGGCTGTTCGCCCGAGGACGGGCGGCGGTACGATATCCTCCGGGTAAAGCGCGAAGCGGTCGCCCATGCGGGCGGCGTAGCCGCCGCGCTTCAGCATCCGCAACAAAAACCCCGGTAGCAGAAACGGATAAATAATCAAAAAAAGGATATTATAGACAACCCACTTCATAAACCCTCCGTACCGCGGTGCGTCTCGCCCGCGGCGCTTCCAAGCCTCATCCGCGAAACACAAACCACACGGCCGCGAACATGCATACGGCCGCTGCCGCGTAGTTCCAGGAAATCGGACGACCCATCGCGTAGATCGAGAACGGCACGAAGACGAGTAGCGTGATCGCCTCCTGCGTGATCTTGAGCTGTTCGAGCGTCATTGTCTTCGACCCGATGCGGTTCGCCGGCACGGCGACGCAGTACTCGATTAGCGCGATGAGCCACGAGACAAGAATGATCAGCCAAAGAGGCTTCCCGGC
The DNA here is from genome assembly GCA_945834475.1 of uncultured Verrucomicrobiota bacterium. Classification (GTDB taxonomy): domain Bacteria; phylum Verrucomicrobiota; class Kiritimatiellia; order RFP12; family UBA1067; genus UBA1067. The sequence goes on along the minus strand of CAMAHK010000075.1, from coordinate 7,327 downwards.
CATCGAGCGGAGATGACCGTACCACGCGTAAAGCATGATCAGGTTCGAGATGACCAGGAGACCGACGGTGATCCAGTTGATGTTGGCCATAGGCACCCCTCCCGCGAGCCGACCGGCTCAGAACTTGCGTTTGCGCGACAGGATGAAGAAAACGGTGCCAACCACAATCGCCAGCAACAGCGAGATGCTCATCACGATGACGAACGAATGAGCGGAATGCTGGAACGGGAGGTCGATGTTCATCCCGTAGATGGACGCGACAAGCGTCGGCACGGCGAGGAAGATCGTCGCGGCCGTCAGGTACTTCATCACGTTGTTGAGATTGTTGTTGATGAGCGACGCGAACGTATCGAGCGTACCGTTCAGAATGTTCGCGTGGATCTGCGCCGTCTCCAGCGCCTGCTGGTATTCGACGAGCGCGTCCTCGAGGTAGTCCTGGTCGTCCTCGGAGAGCTTCATCTGCCGCGCCGTGTTCGCACGTGCGAGGGCGATCGTGTCGGCCTTGAGCGACGTCGTGAAATAGACGAGCATCTTCTCGATCTGATAGAGCTTGAGGAGCGCCTCGTTCGAGATGGACTCGTGCAGCTCGTCCTCGAGGTCTTCCGCCCGCGAGTGCACGTCGTTGATGTAGCGGAGGAACAGGACGCCCGCGTGCCACAGGAGGCGAAACGCGAAGCGGTACTTGTCGGACGGCGGACAGACGCGGCGGATCTGGTCGAGGAACGCGGTCGTCACCGGCGTCGCACGGCTGCAGACCGTGATGACCGTGTGCTGCAGGAAGATGATGCCCATTGGCACCGTGCGATACGGCGCGACGGATTCCTCTTCATCTTCCGGCGGCACGGGCATCGGCACGTGAATGATGAGGAGCGTCGAGTCGTCCTCGTAGTCGAAACGCGGACGTTCGCCCGAGTCGAGCGGGTCGGTGAGGAAGTCGCGCGGCACCTGCGAATGCGTGAGGACCGCCTCGAGTTCCGTCGTCGACGGATCGACCAGGTTGATCCAGCAAGAGGGCGCGAACTCCGCCGACTCGCGGAGTCCCCCGTTCTCCCACTTGTAGATCGTCATCATTTGAAATTACCCCAGCTGATTCAGGAAGCGCACGTCATTCTCGTACAGCCAGCGGATGTCCGGGATGCCGTACTTGATCATCGCGATACGCTCGACGCCGAAGCCGAAGGCATATCCCGAGACCTTCTCGGGATCGTAGCCGACGTGCTTGAAGACGCGAGGATCGACCATGCCCGCACCGGCGACCTCGATCCAGCCGGACTGCTTGCAGACGTTGCAGCCCTTGCCCTTGCAGACGTGGCAGGTGAAGTCGACTTCAACCGACGGCTCGGTGAACGGGAAGAAGTGGGGACGGAAGCGAACCGTCACGCCGTCGCCCATCATCTCCTTCGCGAAGTACGCGAGCACCGACTTGAGGTCGGCGAGCGAGACGGGCTTCTCCGGCAGCGTGTCGACGTAAAGCCCTTCGATCTGATGGAAGTTTGCGGAGTGCGTCGCGTCCGTCGTGTCGCGGCGGTACGTGCGACCCGGACAAATGACGCGGATCGGCGGCTTGTTGCCCATCATCGTGCGGATCTGCACCGGCGAAGTCTGCGTGCGGAGGAGGCAGTCTTCCCCGAACCAGAACGTGTCCGTACGGTCCTGCGACGGATGGTGCGGCGGCGTGTTGAGCGCCGTGAAGTTGTTGAAGCGGTTCTCGAGCTCCGGACCGTCCGCAACCGTGAAGCCAAGCTTTCCGAAGATCGCGGCCGACTCCTCGATGACGCGCGAGAGCGGATGCTTCGCGCCGAGCCCCCACCACCGTCCGGGGAGCGTCAGATCGCCGTCGAAGGCCTTCGCCGCCGGTGCCGCATCGGCTTTCGCGCCAAGCGCAGCTTCAACCTCGGCCTTCCACGCCTGCACGGCCTTGCCGAACGCGGGACGCTCCTCCTTCGGGACATCCTTCATCGCCTTGATGAGCGCCGGAATGGAGCCGTTGCGCCCCACGTACTTCACACGAATCGCTTCCACACCAGCGGCATCGGTCGCCGCCGCGATTTCCGCGAGGCTCACCGCCTTCGCCTGTTCGAGTTCTGCAAGAGTCATTTTCTTAAATCCTCAATTTTCTGCACATTATATCATAAAAAAGGCTACTCGTACCGGAGACAGTCGATTGGATTCAGCTTCGAGGCGCGGTAGGCCGGATAAAAGCCGAAGAACATGCCGACGAAGGACGAGAAGACGAACGCGCCGACGGCGCTCCCCGTCTCGATGATGATCGGCCAGTGGTTGATGTTGCCGATGAGCTGCGCGGCACCAACGCCGACACCGACGCCGATCGCTCCGCCGACGGTCGAAAGGACGATCGCCTCGAGGATGAACTGGCAGAGAATGCACGCGGGCGTCGCGCCGATCGCCATCCTGAGGCCGATCTCCTTGATGCGCTCCGTCACCGAGACGAGCATGATGTTCATGATGCCGATGCCGCCGACGAGAAGCGAAATCGCCGCGACAGCCGTCAGCAAGACCGTCATCAGCTGCGAAACGGATCCGATCGTGTTCATAATCTCCGTCGTGTCACGCGTCTCGAAGTCATTGTCCTGATAGTCCGCGAGCTTGTGCCGCTGCCGGAGGAGAAGCCCGATCTCGCGCTTCGCCTCCTCAACGTCATCCATCGAGTGGAGCGAGACGTTCATCATGTTGATGGACTTGAATTTCGAGCGCTGCAGAACGCGTCCGACCGTCGTGTACGGCGCCATCACCGTGTCGTCCTGGTCCTGTCCCCAGCCGTTCGCGCCCTTGGACGCCAACACGCCCACGATCTTGAACGGCATCGCGCCGAGGCGGATCGTCTTGCCGATCGGATCGTCGCCCTCATCGAAGAGATGTCCCTTCACCGTCGTGCCGATCACGCAGACGCGCTCGTAGTTGCGCTCCTCGGACTTCTCGAAGAAGCGTCCCTCGCCGATCTCCCAGTTCCGGATCTCCGGCATCTCGCAGCTCACGCCCGAGACGCGGCAGTTCCAGTTCTTGTTCTCGCGGATAAGCTGACACGAGACGTTGACCGTCGGCGAGACGGACGCGACGAGGTGACCGAGCTCGCGCTTGATCGCCTTCGCATCCTCGGCCGTCATCGTTTCGCCCGCGCCCATGCCGGAGCGCACTTCACCACGGCGGTTGCGATCGGGAAAGATCATCACGAGGTTATTGCCCATCGACGATATTTCCTTGACCATCATCGTCTGGGCGCCCTTGCCGATCGCCATCACCGCGATGACCGCCGCGATGCCGACGATGATGCCAATGCAGGTGAGAAGACTGCGCGTCTTATTGCGCAGAATCGCCAGCACAGCCACCTTGAAAATCATCGCCAGATTCATAGACAACATATTATAGCAAAGCCGCTACAGAAGACGCACACTTCGCAGGAACTCGGATCGTACGCCTTTCTCGGTTCTGGTCCTGTAGCCTCCCCTCACTTGACGACGAGCTTCACGACCACGTCAAACGCATCCTTTCCGGGACGCTCGAGCGTCACGACTGCGTCTCCAGACGGCATCCGCTCGACAGATGCCTTGCCACCATCGGCCAGGCAGTCGCACGCGACAACCTCGCCGTTCAGCCTGAACGCGAACTTCGTCACGCCCGGAGTGATGAAATGGAGGTAAAGCACATTCCCCCGCCGCGTCGAGACCACGTCCTTCAGCAGTCCGACGCCGCCGGCCGTCGTCCCGTAGATCGACTCGCCGTTCCGGCGCATCCAGACGCCAACGTCCTTCAGCACCTCGACCGCACGGGACGGCAGCTGCCCGGAGCCGTCCGGCCCGATGTTCATCAGCAGGTTCGCGTCCCTCGCCGCGGCGCGCGCGACCATCGCGACAACATCCTCGGCCGTGCGGAACTTCTTCTCGCCGATCTTGTAGCCCCAGACGTTATCCTGGATGACATCACACTGCTCGACCGGACGGTCGTGGGCAACGGTTTGGTTCGGTGAGAACCCCGCGCCGTTCTCGCCGGGCAGATCTCGCTCGAAAAGCTGGATGTCCTCCTTCGGACGGATCGGCTGATGGTTGTTGTTCGCGACCAGCGTCTTCTTGGAATGGATGAGGTCGTAGATCGAGTCGAATTCCCAGTCCAGCGTGCGCGTCCACTTGCCGTCCTTGCACTTCGCGTGCTCCCATTCGCCATCGAACCAGATGTTGCCCGGACGATAGCTGTCGATGAGCTCCGTGATCTGCGCGAGCATGAACGCCTTGTACGAGGCGTAGTCGCCCTTCTGGTCGCCGAGGACGGCTTTCGCCGCGGCGCCCGCGGGATAGTCCTTCCTGTGCCAGTCCATCAGCGAATAGTAGAAGTTGAGCTGGAGCCCCTCCTCCTTGCACGCCTCGGCGAGCTCGCCGAGAATGTCGCGCTTGAACGGCGTCAGCGCGATGTTGTAGCCGTCGTCGACCTTCGTCGGCCAGAGCGAGAAGCCGTCGTGATGACGCGAGGTGATCGTCACGTACTTCGCCCCCGCGTCCTTGAAGACGCGCACCCACTCCTTCGCGTCAAACTTCGACGGACAGAACCCGTGCATCATCCGCGAGTACGCCTTCTCGTCCAGCTTGCCCTGCTGCAGGTACCACTCGCCCTGAGCGTAGTTGGCGTAAAGCCCCCAGTGGATGAACACGCCGAAGCGCTGCGCGGCGAACTTCTGACGCGCCTCAAGGTTCCATTGTTCCGGCTTGTAGGCTGCGTGGAGTGCGAAAGTGCCGAGGACAAGCGCCGCGGCGAGATGTATCGTTTTCTTCATCATGGGTTCTTTCATTTGGTGTCTTGATATTATATCAAAAGATCCGAGGGCCTCCATCGCCACCGTAATCTCATTTTGCCTTTGGGAAGTTGCTGACCTTAATTCTGCAAAGCTTTAGACTGGGGACGGCGCGCAACGCGGCGCGAGGTGTTCTGCCGCATCAGCGGCATCGTCGAACGGGAATCGACGCGCCCCAGCCCGCCGGCCGCCGCGCTCATCCGCCGTGCGCTCGCGTTCATCGACGCCAACGTCCTCACAAACCTGCGCGTCGGCGACGTCGCCGCAGGACTCGGCGTCTCGCGCCGTCTGCTCGAACGGCGGTTCCGCGAAATTCGCGGCGAATCGATCAATGACTGTATCCTCAAACGACGGCTCGCCGTCGTCCGGCGCCTCCTGAAGACGACGAAACGGAGCTGCGCAAAGATTGCCGCCGAATGCGGCTTCCCCAGCGCCAACTACCTCTCGCACCTCTTCGTGCGCAAGACCGGGATGTCCATGCGCGACTACCGCGCCCGCGACAGGACAATCTTTATACTGCCCCAACAGGGAATACTACAACACCATCAACGAGCGGCAAAGCCTTTTCTACCGGACAAATAACAGCTCCATAACCTAATTTAAACCCAAGACTTTCTATCTTGCGAAACGCTTTAATATCTGAAGGCATTGGATTAGTACTTCTTTTTACTTCTATTGGATCGAGTATCCCATCATGTTCTATAAGTAAATCTATTTCTGCGCCTACTTTATCACGATAAAAGTAAAGCCGCGGAGTTCGACCAACATTCCAATAACGTTTAAGAATCTCACCAACTACAAATGTTTCAAGCATCGCGCCCGCCATGGCTCCGTTCATAAGTGTCGTTGGAGAATCCCACCCGAGCAAATGCGAACACAATCCAGTGTCTAAAAAATATAGTTTTGGAGTCTTTACTATTCGCGCTGTAATATTACGCGAATAAGGGCGTAAAAGCCAAACAATATTCGACGCCTCCAAAACTCCCATCCAATCCTTGGCTGTCGGCATCGTTATACCAACATCACGTGCTAACTCCGAAAGATTAAGAAGCTGTCCTGTTCTTGCCGCAGCTGCACGAAGGAACATGAAAAATCTATTCTCATCAGAAACTTTGGCTAAATCATGAACATCTCGTTCAATATACGTGCGTACATAAGAATCATAAAATCGTTGCCGATTTTTAACCCTTCCAGACACCAAAGCCGGAAATGAGCCTCGATGAATACGTTCATATATATCGACTATATCACCAAAACTATCTTCATACGAAATATTGTTCGCATTAAAAACCCCATCATTTTGACGCTCTTTTTCCTCACCTTGAGAAATACCGCCAAGATTAATTATAGCAACACGCCCAGCTAAAGACTCACTGACATTTTTCATCAAATGAAACTGCTGTGAACCAGAAAGCCAAAATTGTCCGCAAAGATTAGGATCCTCATCTATAATAGCCTTTATATGAGGCAAAAGTTCTGGTGCATATTGTATCTCGTCAATAATTACAGGAGGGGAATATACTTTAAGAAAAGCACTGGGATCCCGCCTCGCCAAATCTCTTATAGGTAAGGCATCGAGAGATACAAACTTTCGCTTGCCTTCGGCAGCCTCTCGCAAAAGCGTAGTCTTTCCCACCTGTCTTGCCCCTGTTACAAGAACAGCTGAAAACTCGTTCGACGCATCCAGAACTTCCGTTAATGCGAATCTATGTATAATTTTCATACCCAATATTATACATTACCCCCGAATCAATTTCAACGACAATATTGGACAAATTCAAAATGGCATTTTGAATTTGTCAGCCAATGGTCTGGACAGAGAAGGGTATGTAAGGGTCTGAGCTTATTGACATAGTATCGCTGATATAGTAACTCATGTCAGGCAATACCTCTGCTGGGGTGACTGCGGATGATCGGGATCGGTTCGAGCAATGACGCCCTTCTCCAGCAGCGGGGAAAGGTAATAGCGATTGAAATGGATGCTGCTGCGAATGCCGACGGCCTTGCGAAGCGCCGACGGCCTCATCGGACCGTCCTCCGCCAGCAGTTCCAAGATCCTCTCGGCGACCGCCGGATTGCCGCGCTCCAGCTCGACAGAATAGCCCTTCGGCGCCTTGAGCCCCTGATCCGCCTTCGAACGCGACGGATCCCTTCGAACGGACGAAGCGTCGCGGCCCTTCGTCTCGCGCTCCTCCTTCTCCCGCTCGCGCTCGGCCAGCACCTCGCCCATCGCCTCGCGCATCGACTTCTCGTGGCAGGCGCGGATCGTCTCCCAGTCGCCGTTGCCGTACATGAAGGCATAGCCACGCCGAGCCTTCGCATCGCCCTTGACCGCCGCGGCGAAACTGCACCATTCGTAGTCCTCCGCCTTCTTGACGGTCCCGGCCTTCCAGGCGTTGATGTCGACGTAGGCCGCCGTCCGCCACATCACCGGCTTCTCTGGCTTGTGGTTGCGTTCGTGGTAACGTCCCTCGAACATCGTGCCATGATGGTCGCGCCGAGCGTTGAACGACATCGTGAAATGCT
>CAMAHK010000074.1 GCA_945834475.1 uncultured Verrucomicrobiota bacterium | reverse complement strand
TATCTTGAGATGATGAAGGATCTCGAACGTGAAGGCACGGAAGACCCGCAGTGATGAAACTTAAGTCAACGGCAATGTGTGCCATTGCCATAATGGCGACTATGTGTTTGGTAAGGAAGGTGAAACAAAATGACTAAATGCATATGGATATTGATGGCTGTGGTAGGTCTGACGGCATCCGCACAGGCTGAAGCTGCGGATGAAGAGTTGAGACACAGATTGTGGCGAGCGACGCAATATGTCGATAATCCTCGTGGTAGTTGGGCTTCCGTACGCTATGCGATTCAGCTTTCGGGCGGAAACACAAACCGCGTGGTTTCGCTGATGAAACAGCTGATCGAGGAAGGGACGGACGAAGATGGAACGGCGCAGTTCTACATTTCGGAGATCGGTAAATATGGAACGAGTGCTGATCTTCCGTTTCTCTACCAAAAGGTTTCCGCAACAAATTTGTGCGAGCAGGCAACGGTTGCAGTTTTGAATATTGAGGGACTCTCGACAAACGCATTGACAAGGCTTACAGTGTTGATACCGGACATTGCTCCAGGTGTGTGGAGCCGTGCGCCGGCACACGCTTGGCGTCGACTGCTTGATGCTGCCGCAAAACTTCCGTCGGGTGCTGGTATTAGAAACCTGACGGTTTCCAATGCGATTGTATATGCTTCTCGGCAGACGAAATCTGTTCAGATGCTGGATGAGGGTATCATTGCGACCGACTTGGGGTATCGGATGAGCAAGCGTCGGCTAGCGGTGCTTCGTGCGGTTCAGAATCTTGGTGTGAACGAATGGCAGACGAATTTTGTCGCGACTGCCATTCGCGAACTTGAAGATTATCCCGAGGCGGACTTGCCGGAGTGATAATTCTTGTACAACTGATCGGGTCGTACGGGGACAAGTCTCCATCCGAATGCCACGGGCTATGGCCTGATGGCCAATGCGTGGTACAATGAACTCATCCGTCTCTATCCGAGTCCGGCCGCGTTTTCGCCTGATGAGGAAACGACACCTGAGAATCCGGTGCCGGCGACTGAACTCAAGGATTATACGCTCGTCTACGATGCGGACCTTCCCTCCTACATCGCGAGCGGCGCGTCGCGTCCCGAGAGCCGCTTGGACGTCACGGCCGACGTGCCGAAGGGCGGGTTCACACGTGTCGCCTATCTTCTTGAGCTCGGAAAGACGGGAATGCCGAACCAGTACGCCTGGGCGGCGATGGACGCCTTTACGGACGATGCGACGAAGATTGTTGTGCCGTACCGGAACTGCGGTTTTAGCTGGCAGCAGAAGGTGACAAATCTGCGTGTTTTCAGTAACGTTCACGGACTGGTGACGGGTGGAACAATTGCCGAGGGCAATGTCGAAATGTGGCCCAACGCCTACAATCCTGGGAGTACGCTCGGTAATCTTGGGGCGGATCAGGGCAAGACCGTCTACGACTGGGATGATGCGCCGACGGGTCCCTCGGATTATTACGGCTCCTTCCAGGTCCATGACTTTACGCATCAGACGACAGTCTTTTCCTACAACCATTTCACGGGCGACAAGGCAACGACGGAACTTGGTATCGGAAACGATCCGAATACGGGGCGGCGGCCTTACCATCCCGACTGGACGATGAAAGAGAACGCCTCGAGCTTTGTGATCCGCCGTCTCACGGTCTTTGTTCAGAAGCCCGGGCTCATACTGATCTACAAGTAGCTTGCGCTCTTGCCCTGTCCCTGCCACGGCGTGAGGTCACGCCGGGTACTCCCCCCAAAGGTGGATGGGACGTGGTGGGCGATTTTGGTAGAATGTACTTATGACACTATCCCTTACTCTTCTTGCCGCGCTGGCCGTCTCCCTTCCGGGGGGCGGACAGGTTTGTTCTGTCACTCCGCCGGAGCTGGATGCTTCCGCACATTTGGAGACGACCAACGTGCTCGGTGCGACGGCCTGGCGCATCCGCTACGACGGCGTCGGCGAGCGGACGATCGCGTCTGAGGACTGGACGTTCGACTTCGGCAAGGACCTCGTCTGTTGGCCCGTGAGCCACGCGCAGGGCGAGTATCTGCCGAAGACGCTCTCGACGATCTCGACGATCAAGCCGATGCCCGACCAGTACCGCGGGGACGGTCCGGGCAAGGGACGCGCCTACGAGCATATCGTTCCCGGTTCGGCCGAGGCGCCGCTGACGGTGGAGGGCGTGGGTTTCGTTGCGACGATCGGTGATGCGGGAACGCTCGACTATTCGCGTCTGCGTCTCGTTTCGGGCGCGCGGGCGGGCGAAGTGCGCGCGGTCCTGGAAGGTCCCTCGACGGTGACGCTTCCCTACGTGACGCCGTGGCGCTACGTGCACGTGGCGAAGGATTGCTCGGCGCTCGCGCAGGATCAGGCGGCCGTCCTCGACGCGTTCAACGCGCCTTCTCGCCTTGCGGACACGAGCTGGATCAAGCCCGGCAAGGTGATTCGTGTCGCGAAGCTGACGACGGAAAGCGCGCTCGCGACCGTCGATTTTGCCGCGCGCAACGGCTTCTCGTATATCGAACTCGACAGCGGCTGGTACGGGAACGAGCGGACGGCGGATCCGCTCAAGACCGGCCTTGCGCCCGAGAAGCTGGCGAAGGGCGAGGAACTCGACATCTTCGCCGTCATCGCCGCGGCGAAGGCGAAGGGACTTGGCACGATTCTCTACGTCAACCGTGAACCGCTCAAGAAGAATGCGGTGGCGATCTTCGACGCGCTCAAGGCGTGGGGTGTCGTGGGCGTCAAGTTCGGCTTCGTCAATGTCGGGGGACAGTCCTGGCGCAAGCAGGTGATCGCCTGGATCGAGATGTGCGCCGAGCGTCATCTCATGGTCGACATCCATGACGAGTTCCGTCTCTCGGGCATACAGAAGACGTATCCGAACGTGTTGACCGTTGAGGGTATTCATGGAAACGAAGAAATGCCGTGTGCGCGTCACAATGCGGCGCTTGTCTACACGCGCTACCTGGACGGTCCGGGCGACTACACGCCGTGCTGGCGCAACGGCCGCGTGAAGAATACGCTCGCCCATCAGCTCGCGATGCCGGCCGTCTACACGAGCGGATGGCAGTTCCTCTTCTGGTATTCGCGTCCCGACCAGATCAACGATCAGGAGCCCGCGCTCGCGTTCTGGAAGGAGATTCCGACCGTCTTCGACGAGACACGCTTCCTGCAGGGCAAGATCGGCGAATCGGCCGTCGTTGCGCGGCGGTCGGGCACGAAGTGGTTCATCGGCTGCCTGAACGCGGGTGACACGCGGACGTTCACCGTGCCGCTCGATTTTGTCACGAGAGCGACCAAGGTCCGTCTTTTCCGCGATGCCGACCCGACGGTCGACAAGCCTCTCGCGCCAATCGCGTGCGAAACGCGTGCGCTCGCCGCAGGCGACGCGCTCGTCGTCACGGCAGCCCCGAACGGCGGCTGGGCGGCGATTGTGGAGTGACGGCGCGTAATCACCTAATAGAGCGATTGTCGTCTGGGAATGGCTTTGCTACAATAGAGCCATGAAACAGAATCTGTGTATCGGCCTGGCGCTTGTCGCGTTCGCATCGTTTCCGTCTTTCGCCTGGGACGGCCTCATCGGTGGCAACCGTCTTTCCTGTGATTTCGTTGCGGACGGCGTCGTCCGCGTGCAGTATGTGCTGGGCGACGAGCTGCGTGAGAACGGGACGGGGGTTATAGTACCCGGCGTGACCTCACGCCGAGGCGCGGTAACCGACGGCAATCTCTCGTTCTCCGTCGATCCGGCGACGGGACGGATCGTCTTTACGGAGGTCTCGACGGGACGCGTGCTCCTTGCGGAGTCCGCGACGGCGCCGCATGCGGGCCAGGCGGTCGATACCTCGAAGGTCGTGTATGACGAGAAGTCGGCGCGGACCGTCCATACGGCGAACGGCGACGTGATCGAGCGGGATGTCCTGTCGCGGACGCCGGGCGAGGAGACGGTGCGCTATCAGGTGCGGTTCGCCTGGCAGGAGGGCGAGTCGCTGTACGGGCTCGGTCAGCACATCGAGGACTATCTCGATCTTCGCGGCAAGGAGCAGTTCCTCACGCAGCACAACCTCAAGACCTCGGTTCCTGTGCTCGTCTCCACGGCGGGATACGGACTCCTCTTCGACACCGGTTCGGCGATGCGGTTCGACGATCGCAACGGGGCGGGACTCATGGAGATTACGGCCGCCAAGGAGCTTGACTACTATTTCATCTACGGACCGAAGATGGACGACGTGATCGCGCGCTACCGCCGCCTGACGGGTGAGTGTCCGATGATGCCGCGCTACGCCTTCGGCTACGTGCAGTCGAAGGAACGCTATCATTCGAGCGACGAGATTCTCAAGACGCTGAAGCGCTACCGCGACCTGGAGGTGCCGCTCGACGTGATCGTGCAGGACTGGAACTACTGGCCGCAGGGTTGGGGATACATGAAGATGAACCCGAAGCATTATCCCGACCGTCCGGCGCTGGCGAAGGGTGTCCATGACATGAACGCGCGGCTCATGGTCAGCATCTGGCCGAATCCGCAGTACTGTCCGCAGGAAGAGGATTTCCGCCAGCGCGGCTTCATGCGTCCGAACAACGTCTATGACGCGTTCAATCCCGCAGCGCGCGACCTCTACTGGAAGTACGTGAACGACGAGTTCTTCTCCGCCGGCTTCGACGCCTGGTGGTGCGACTGCTCGGAGCCGATTGACATCGACTGGAAGAACATGCCGAACGGATATGACTTCTGGAGCGCGCAAAAGCGCTGGGAACTGAACGCCGAGGCCCTTTCCGATACGCTGGGCGTCGAGCGCAGTTCTCTCTTCTCGCTCTACCATGCGCGAGGCATTTACGAACACCAGCGTCAGGCGACGGACCGCAAGCGCGTCGTGAATCTCACGCGGTCGGCCTATGCGGGGCAGCAACGCTATTCGACCGTCACGTGGAATGGTGATACGAGCGCCGATTGGGCCTCGTTCAAACGGCAGATCCCGTCCGGTCTCAACTTCATGGCCTCGGGCCTTCCGTATTGGACGGTTGATGCGGGCGGCTTCTTCGTCGGGGAGCGGAGCCAATGGTTCTGGAAAGGCAAGTTCCCGAAGGGCGTTCGGGATCCCGCCTATCGCGAGTATTACGTGCGCATGCTCGAGTGGGCGCAGTACCTGCCGATGTTCCGTAGCCATGGCACGGATACGCCGCGCGAAATCTGGAACTTCGGCGATCGCGGCACACCGCATTTCGACGCCATCGAGAAGACGATCCGCGGACGCTACGAGCTTCTGCCGTACATCTATTCGCTCGCGGCCAAGGTGACGCGCGAGCACTACACGATGGCGCGTCTTCTGGCCTTCGACTTCCCGGACGACCTCAAGGCGCGCGACCTCAAGGACGAGTACATGTTCGGTCCGTCGCTTCTTGTCTGTCCCGTGACCGACCCGGGCGTCACCTCGCGCACGGTCTACCTGCCCGCGTTCAAGCTGGCGGACGGGGCGAACGGCGCGTGGTACGACGTGCGGACGGGCACGCGCTACGAGGCGGGCGCGACCATTGAGGCCGCGGCACCGCTCGATTCGATTCCGGTCTTCCAGAAGGCGGGCAGTCTCGTCGTGCGCGGACCGGTCGTGCCGTACGCCGATGCGCAGCGCGGCCTGCCGCTTGAAGTCGTCGTCGCCCCGGGGGCGGACTGCTCGTTCGACCTCTACGATGACGACGGCATTTCATACGACTATGAGAAGGGTGACTTTTCAATCGTGAAGATTGCCTGGAATGAAACGGAAAAGAAGCTCTCCGCCAACGGAAAGACCTTTGCCGTCAAGGTCCTGGGTGCGGCTGACCCTTCAGGTCCAGCGGTCAGCTGTCGATGATGCCGCGGTGAATGGCCTCGGTTACGGCCTCCGTTCGACTGGTGACGCCGAGTTTGTCGAACGCGTTTTTGAGATGGTATTTGAGCGTGTTGACGCTGATGCCGGAGAGCCGAGCGATCTCGTTGTTGCGATAGCCTTTCGAGGCGAGGCGGAGAACGTCCAGTTCGCGCGGCGAAAGGGCCTTCTGGTCGGCGCGCATTTCAAAGACGGCCTTAAGATTTTCGGGAAGGTATTTCTCGCCGCCGGCTACCGCGCGGACCCCGGCGATGAGTTCCGCACCGCGTGCGTCCTTGCGGATGAAGCCGCGGGCTCCGTGCGTCATCGCACGGTAGACGTCTTCCTCCAGCTCGGAGGTCGTCAGCATCGCGACCTGCGTGTCGGGTTCGGCGGCGAGAACGGTATCCAGCACTTCAAGTCCCGAGATCCCCGGCATGCGGATGTCGAGGAGGAGGACGTCCGGACGGTGCTGGCGCACGATTTCAACGGTTTCGGCGGGATTGTCAGACGTGGCGACGACCTCCATGCCGTATTTGCGTGTCAGGAGCGCCTTGATGCCGGCGAGCACGACGAGGTGATCGTCGATGACGGCGATGCGAATCATGATTTGATCTCCAGGTTGACGACCGTGTGACGGTCGTCGGAGGTAATGGAAAAGCCGATGTCGCTGCGACGCGCCCGCTCGCGCATGCCGCTCAGTCCGAAGTGACCTGTCTCGGGAAGAAAGGCGCTGTCCATGTTGAAGGGCGTTCCGTCATTGGCGATGCGCAGGCGGAAGCCGTGCGGAAGGGGGTCTGAGACCAGCGCGATGCTGGTGGCGTGTCCGTGCTTGATGGCGTTCGTCAGCGCCTCCTGGACGATGAAGATGAGGTTTGCGTAGACGGATGGCGGCAAGGTCGCTGGGAGTCCCTTGAGGTTTGTGCGTACGTGATGCGCGCCGTTCGCCCGCGCCCGCTCGGCGAGTTCGCGCAGCACCGCGTCGAGGGGGCGCACGACGAGATCGGCGACGTGAAGGTTCCAGACGGTTTCACGGATTTCCTTCTTCGCCGTCATCAGGATCTGCCGGGCTGTTTCAACCGCCTTGAGTTCGTCCGTGAGCGGCGTGTCGTCGATGGGGAGAATCGAATCTAGGAAGAGGCTCGCACCGGCGAGATGTTGTTCGATCGTGTCATGCAGATCGGCCGCCATGCGCTGGCGTTCCTGAATCACCGCCGCCATCAGCGCGCGTTCGCGATGCGCAAAGAAGATTTTCAGAAGGAGGTAGACGATGACGCCGAGCGCGAGGATGGGAAGGGCAATCCAGGATTTTGCGAGGCGTCGCTTGAACTGACGCTGGCGCAACGCGGCGTCGGGAATGATGCGGACGTCGTCAGGCGAAGCGATCCACAGGCGCACTTCCTCGGGGTTGTTGAGGTCCTCGCCGCTGTAGGTGAGGATGCCTGTGCACTCGACGAGCGGGTCGAGTCCGTTGTTCTCGGTGATTTCCGTGCGCGCAAAGCCGTCCTGCCAGCCGTGGAAGTTGTAGTCGCCGACCGCGAGCGCGTAGTCCGTCATGCCCCATCGCATAGCTTCGCACGACATGAGCCTCGCCTTCAGGCGGAGGCGCGAGCCGAATCCGATGCGCTTGGTACGGAAGAGCTCGCCGAATTCTTCGGCCGTGACATCGATGACAGGCGGCGGAAGGCAGGGTTCGTCGAGGCGAACGTAGGAGGCGGACTCGAGCGCCTTGTGTCCGCCTCGGATGCCCCACACGCCCTTGACCTCGATGCTGTCCCCGCACTTAACTTCGGGTAGGCCCTGGGTTGTGGAGACGCGGTAGCATTCGCTGCCGTTGTCGAGCAGCAGGAAGTTCCATTGATAGGAAAAGAGCACGCGACCGCGGTCGGTCTGCATGGCCGGCTTGAACTGCGCCGACGATGGGGACTCGTCGCCGACAGCCGACAATCCTGTCGTCAGCAGCAGAGCGGTTATGATCCAGGTGCGCTTCATCGAACGGATTATATCATATATCGCTCGCCCTGGTGTAGCCCACCCGCTTGGGCGGTGGCGGTTTCTGGTTGGTTCGGCTATACTAGTGACGACTTGTCATTCTTATCCTCACAGCGAATCTGGAATTTCTTGATCTTGAACTGAAAATGTGTGTACGACTTGTTCTCGGCGTGTTTGTTCTTCTCGGTGGAATGGTTTATGCGCATCCCGCCGCGTCCTTCTCGCGCTCGGCGACGGACTTCGTGAAGACCATCAACCTCGGCATCAACATCGGCAATACCTTTGATGTGCCCAGCGGGAACGAACTCGACTGGGGCAACCAGCGCGTTACGCGCAGTCTCATCCGTCTTTACAAGTCGAAGGGAATCAACGCCGTGCGGCTGCCGGTCACTTGGGGCGCGCACTTCGACATCGACGATCCCAAGCACCTCATCCAGCCTGCCTTTCTTGATCGGGTGCAGGATGTCGTTGATTTCTGTCTCGACGAGGGAATGGTGACGATTCTCAACATTCATCATGACGGCGGTTCGGCGGGCTGGCCGAAGGAATGGCTGACGATCGACGGGGTCAACGAAGACAGGTCGAATCAGATCCTCGCCGATCTCTGGAGGCAGATCGCCTTGCGTTTCAAGGACTACGGCGAGCCTCTCGTCTTCGAGTCCTTTAATGAGATTCGGAAGGCGAAGAGTCATCCCGGTGAAGACGGGCAGCAGGCGGGACAGGACGACTGGAGCGGGAAGCTGCTCTACTGCAAGACGGTCAACCGCTATGCCAAGACGTTCTATGATGTCGTTCGCGCGACGGGTGGCAACAATGCGAAACGCTATCTGATCATCCCGACGTATGCAGCGACCGACTACGAGCCGTCCTGCCGCGCCTGGGCGCATCCGAATCCGTCCGACAACCACGTGATGGTCTCGATCCATGCCTACGAGCCGGTCAGCTTTACGCTCTGCGGAGAGGATCCGCACTACAACCGCGAAGAATTCGGCAAGCGCTTCAGCGAGGTCTTTTCGCTTTTCGACGAGGTCTTTCTCAAGAAGGGGATTCCGGTCGTCATCGGCGAAGTCAATGCGGACCTCCGCTTCTACGACGCAGAGAAGACGATGCCGAACGATGCGGACCGCGTCAACTGGGCGAAGCACTACGGTTATGTCGCGGGACGTGCGGGCTGCCCCTGTTTCCTTTGGGATCCGGGTGGCAAGCTCGGCATGGGGCTCATCGACCGCAAGAATCTCACCTGGACCCATCCCGAAGTCGTCGACGGATTCCTCCGCGGGCTGAAGGCCGGGCGCAAATCGCAGACCAAATTAAACAGAAACAATTAAACAGAAATAATTAAACAGAAACAATGAAAACGACTCTTCTTTTAGCTTGTCTTGCAGTCTCTTCGGCTTTTGCCGTCACGTCGCCCAAGTTCGACGGGACGAAGTTCCTGGGCAATCCGCTTCTCGACCATCACTTCACGGCCGATCCGACGGCTGTCGTGTACAAGGGCCGGCTCTACGTCTATGGGACGAACGATCATCAGCAGTACGAGAATCCGAATGCGGAGAACAAGAACTCGTACGAGAAGATCAAGACGCTCACCATCATGTCCACGGCGGACATGGTGAACTGGACGTATCACGGGGAGATCCCGGTCTCGACGATTGCGCCGTGGATCATCAACAGCTGGGCGCCGTCGATTGTCTCGCGCAAGGAAGGGGACGGGAAGACGCATTTCTACCTCTACTTCTCGAATTCGGGTTGCGGTACGGCGGTTCTCACCGCTACCGATCCGATCGGACCCTGGACGAGTCCGCTTCCGAAGTCGCTCGTCGACCAGCAGTCAACGAATACGAAGAAGTGCAAGGTGCCGTTCGACCCCGGCGCGGCGATTGCGCCGGACGGGACGGGATACCTCACCTTCGGAGGTGCCGAAGCGCGACTGGTGAAGCTCGGATCCGACCTTCTCTCCGTGGTCGGTGAAGCCGTGATTCCGCCAGCGCCGTACCACTTCGAGGCGAATGAGCTCAACTTCATCGGCGACACCTGCGTCTACACCTACAACTGCGACTGGACGGCGCACGAACCGTGGAACTACGACTGTCCGAAGCCATCCACCTGCTCGATGGTCTACGAGACCTCGAAGACGCCGCTCGATCCCACGAGCTGGAAGATGGGCGGCGACTACAACGCCAATCCGATGATCCAGGGCAATACGCCGTGCAACAACCACACGCATCTGCACAAGTTCAAGGGCACGTGGTATCTCATTTACCACGATCAGGAGCTACAGTTCAAGTTGCTCGGGGAGAACCACGGCTACCGCAACATCAACATCGATGTCTGCGAAGTCGACGAGAAGAACGTGACGATCAAACCGTGTAAGAACACGAAGGAAGGCGTCGCACAGGTCGAGAAGCTCAATCCCTACGTCAGGGTCGAAGCCGAGACGACGGCGGCGACGGCGTCGATGACGTTCAAACCTACGGAGAAGCTCGGCAATATGATTGCCGTTCCGAAGGAGGACGGGGCGTTCGTCGCCGTGCGAGGCGTCGATTTCGGACCGAAGGGGGCGCAGAAGTTTGCGCTGGTCGCAAAGGGCGCAGGACGCGTCGAGGTGCGACTCGACAAGCCGGACGGCTTGCGTGTCGCGACCGTTGAGCTGCCGGATGGACCAGACTTCAAGAAGCGCGCCGTGAATCTTGAGAACGTCCCGACAGGCGTCCACGATCTCTTTCTCGTCACGACTGGAACGCCCGAGCTCGACTGCTGGCAGTTCGCGCCTGCAAAGTGAGCGACACCATGCGAAAGATCACGCTCTTCGCTTTCGTCCTGTCTTTCCTTTCCGCAGCCGCCGCGGTTACCGACAAGGCTCGACTCGTCGTCCTCACCGACCTCGCGAACGAACCTGACGACGAGGAGTCGCTCGTTCGCCTTCTCGCGTACGCGAACGAGTTCGACTTCGAGGGACTCGTTGCGACAACCTCGTGTCATCTCCGCGAGAATCCGAGGGAGGACATCCTCCGCCACACGATTGATGCGTACGCGCAGGTCTGGACGAATCTCGTCGTCCACGCGCCGGACTATCCGACGCCGGCCTTTCTCCGGTCGGTTGCCGCATCGGGCCAGCCCGGTTTCGGTACGAACAGCCTCGATGTCGCCTCCGCCGGTTCGCGGCTCATCGTTGCGGCGATGAAACGCGACGATCCGCGTCCCTTGTGGGTCTCGGTCTGGGGCGGACCCAACACGTTGCACCGCGCCTTGCGCGACTGCCGTGACGAGCTGTCGCCCGAAGCGTTCGCGGCCGCGCAGAAGAAGCTGCGCGTCTACGCGATCTCGGATCAGGACGATTCGGGTCCCGCGATTCGCCGTGAGTTTCCGCTGGTCACCTGGATTGTCGACCCGAGTTATCCTTACGACTGGCGCGACTACTGGTGGGCGACGTGGGGCGGAATCTCGGGTGACGTGCGCGGTGTCGATCGGGCGAAGAACCTGCCGTTCGTCGACTATGTCGATAACGCATGGCTCAAGGCGAACATCACGGATGTCGGGCCGCTCGGCGCGTGCTACCCGCCGCACATCTGGATCATGGAAGGTGATACGCCTTCCTTTCTGGGGTTGATCCGTAACGGACTCGGCTGGAGCGAATCGCCGGACTACGGCGGCTGGGGAGGGCGCTACGTGTGGCGTACGTTCAAGGACGAGCCGCATCCGATCTGGACCTCGCCCGAACAATGCGAAGAATACTACGGCACCTGGCGTAACGGCAATTCAATCGTCCGCTGGCGCGAGGACTATCAGCTCGACTTCGCCGCGCGCATCCGCTGGAGCGTGACACCGCAGTACAGGGATGCGAACCACAATCCGATTGCGGTGGTGAACGGTGAATCTGGACGTGCCGTCCTTCATCTCACCGCCGTTCCCGGCGCGACGCTTGCGCTGGATGCGTCGGGTTCGTCCGATCCCGACGGCGATCCCCTGTCCTACAGCTGGCAGATCTACCGCGCCGCGAGTTCACTGAAGGGCGGTACGCTTAAGGCCGACGGCGCGAAGGCGACTGTCGATCTCTCCGACGTGGCGGCCGACGGACGTGGAGACCTTCACGTCATCCTCCGCGTCCGTGACAGCGGGACGCCCTCCCTCGCCGCCTACCGCCGCGTCATCGTCCATGTCAGCTGACGACGCGCCCCCACCCTGCGCGTTATTTCGCTGAAAATCGCATTTTGGCCGTTGTTTTGATGGCGAAAAATGATATAATATATGGTGATTCTTTAGGGTAACTATGCCCTGAAAGCATCAACAAGAAGATTCGGAATGGCAAAGAGATTGAAATCGTTTGGCGACTACCAGGCCGATGGCAACGTGTGGATCACCCTCACGACGGGTGAATACTACCCGGATATTCTCGTCAGCGCGTGCGAACTCTACAAGCCGGTTCTGGTCATGTTCTCCGAAATCCTCAAGCGCAGTGATGCTGGATGAACGGCTAACAAAGGACTGGTTGGTGAAGTAACATGGCGACGGGCGTATCGACAACGAAGTGGAACGGTGAACGGCAATCCATTGAAAGGACTGCCGCGGACGCCGATCTTTCCGTTACGTTGTCTTATGCGGGCAAGAAGCCGGTTGCGGAAATCCTGTCCGGCCCCTGTGCGCAGACGTTCAAGGTGTGGGGCGTTGCCGATGATCCGACGACGACGGTGAATCGTCTCTATTGGGGTGACAATCTCCCGATTCTGCGGATGCTCTTGAACGATGACCGTGTTCGCGGCAAGGTGCGGCTCGTCTATATTGATCCGCCGTATGCGACCAATAGCGTCTTTCAGTCCCGTGACCAGAAGGACGCCTATGCCGACTTGTTGCAGGGTGCGCAGTTCGTCGAGTTCCTGCGCGAACGGCTGTTGCTGATCCGCGAACTGCTGGCGGACGACGGTTCGATCTATGTTCATCTTGATGACAACATGGCGTTTGAAATCAAGATGGTGATGGACGAGGTTTTCGGCAAGGAGCATTTCCAGAACTGGATCACGCGCAAGAAGTGCAGCACGAAGAACACGACGCGCAACCGGTTCGGAAACATCGCCGACTACATCCTCTTCTACACGAAGTCAAGCGAGTTCGTTTGGAATCGTCCATTTGATCCTTGGAGCGAGGACAAGATCGCCGACGAATATCCGTATGTGGATGAAAAGACCGGTCGCCGCTACAAGCGCGTGCCAGTTCATGCCCCCGGCACACGCAACGGCGCGACGGGCGGCAAGTGGCGCGGAATGTTGCCGCCCAAGGGCAAGCACTGGCAGTACACGCCGACGACGCTGGACGAACTGGACGCGAAAGGCGAAATCTACTGGTCGAAGAACGGCAACCCGCGCCGCAAGGTCTTCTTTGACCCCGGCAAGGGCGTCCCGCAACAGGACATTTGGCTGAACTACCGCGATTCGATCAATCAGAACATGGTCATCACGGGCTACCCGACCGAGAAAAACCTTGCGATGCTCGAGAACATTGTCGCCGCGTCCTCGAATCCCGGCGATCTCGTCCTTGATGCGTTCTGCGGATCGGGAACGACCATGCAGGCCGCCTACAACCTTGGTCGTCGCTGGATCGGCATTGACCGTGAGGAAGAGGCCATTTGCGCCGTCTTAAAGCGGTTCAACATCGGCAGCGAAAAGATGGGTGATTTCGTCACCGACAAGGCGGCGAAGTCCTACAAGCCGCACGAGCTGCTTGACGAGAGGAACTTCGCGCAATCGCTCTTCGGGACCTGTCCGTTCCAGTTTCTTGTCGCGTCGGACAAGTTGGATCAGGCCAAGGTGTCGTTCAAGGTCAAGGTGCCGCCCGATGCGAAGCACTCGTCCCTCTCCAATCTCGCCAAACGTGCGGTCGATCCCGCAATCAAGGCCGCGTCGCTGGCTGTTTTCGCAAAGGTGATTTCATGAACTTCAACCTGCAACTCGAAATGAAATGAACGAAGTGACAGGGCTTGCAGGATTTGCAGACTTCTTCCGCCGACCGATCCGCCAAAGGACAGGCGGGGACAACCAACGCCAATGCTGCGATTCCAACCGATCCGACAAACGCTTTTGAAAAACTGACTACTGCCGAAACGAGCCAAAAATGATATAATACAAGTGATTTCTCTTTGGGCAACTCTTCCCCGAAACAGAAAGCGAGGTACACGAATGGCTGCTGCTATGACAACTCATGCGACAAGAACATGCCGAGACGCGGCACGGCGTTCTCGCTCTGGGGCGCATATTGCGTGTACGTCACTTGCCGATTACATTTCAAGACAATGTTCCAC
>CAMAHK010000073.1 GCA_945834475.1 uncultured Verrucomicrobiota bacterium | reverse complement strand
GCGGCGTGAAACCTCGCACCTGCCGCCGGATCGAGCCTTTTATGGGCAGACACTACTTATCGTTCTTCTTTCGGCATCCCAGAACTTTGCTGCAACTTGTGCTCGTTGCCAGGCAACTATGGGCCTGCGTAAGATCGACAAAGCCTACTATTGCAACAAGCACTACTGCACTAAACACAAGATCGTAAAGACTTACAAAAAGTGCGCCCAATGCGACCTGCAGAGTTTGATCGCGCGCGGGAAGGCAACTTGCCACTTATGCAGTGCCAAGTCTAAGCTTATCGTAGCCCGCAAGCCGGGCTCCTTTTCCGATGGAAGCAACTACGGTGGACTATGGGGGACTGGCACAACACTCGAAGAAACACCCTTCGCCATTTACTGCCCGAAACACTTCTGCGTCGAGCACAAACTGGCTTTCAAGGAGGATTCATCCGAAGCCAAATCTCATTACTGTGAAAAGTGTCTCATTGCGCATAAACTCCGGACACTCGACCAGCCACTTGGCTCTCTTTTTGGCGCACCACTCGGAGGATCCCCGGAAGGTATAATACAAGTGAAGCCTGGAGTAGAATACTACAGCTTCACTCCCGCAAAGAAATTCCGCGAGTTCAACGACTACTACCTTGACGTTGTAGACAACAAAATCGTTGCTATCTCTGCCAGCAAAAAATTCGATTATGTCGACGACGCTGATGCCGAGTTTAGCCGCATTGTGGACATTCTCGACTTGAAGTATGGTGCAGAACGTCGTTCCCGTATTTCATCGGAAAGCTATCGTGAGAAGTATTGCTACTACAATTTCGCTACCACAAACGGCGAGAACGCCAAGCAATGTTTATCAGTCCGCTACTCGCGCATTGAAGGGACAATAGCTGACTACAAACTCCATATTACTGCATACCTCGCTGACGATCTTCACAAGCAAGTCAACAAGCGTGAGTCAGCTGATGCCGACGCCCTTTAAGAAAGGAGTTCAAAATGCCCTTGCCCCAAATCGCCTCGGTCGTCCTTGGACTGATCTACCTCATAATCACCATCCTCATCATTTGCGCCATACTGCGCATCTTCGCTATCCACGGCGAGCTGAAGGAACATTCCAAGATCCTCAAGAAGCAAAACGAGTTGCTCAAGAACATCATCGAGGCAATCTCAATAGCCGACAGCAACCGGCGCGAGGAGTTTGAATCTTCTCAACCGGAAAGCTAACCACCAAAGGGCTACCCGCAACGGCGCGGGTAGCCCTTTTAGTTTACTCCTCACCTCCCTTCATCGCCTTTCGCACGTCACGGACGACGGGGTTGAGGCCGGATACTAGGTCGGCCAATTCGTCGATGAGGTCGTCGGTGGACTTGTCGTTGTCGAGGATGGCTTCGAGGACGCGGGCGGTGTCGCCTACCGTGCGCTTGATGAAGCCCTCCATCGGGAGCATGTCGTTCATCGCGCCCTTCCACGATCCCTTGAGGAAGCGGTCGAGCGTCGTGCGAAAGCCCGCAGGGTCACACCTGCGCAGGGTCACACCTGATTGCCACAGCAGCCGCATGTCAATCACCCCGCCAGCCGCAACCCATCCCCGCGCCACTTCCCCCGCTGCAAATGCTTGGAGTAACCGGCGCGAAGGTCAGGGCAAGAGCGCGAGAATCACCTGGGGGTCGAGTTTCATTCGCATCATTGCGAAAAGAGCGCTTCCGGCATCCTTGAGCGAGGCACCGATGTGCCAGACCGTGCTGTCGACGATCAGGAAGCGGTCGTGTGACTTTTTGTAGTTCTTGATCGTGATGGGCATCAGGGGAAACTCATGGTTGTAGTTCGCCACCGCCGGGGCGAGTTTCGGACTGTTCGCTCCAAAGGTATAGACCGTGCACGCGACGCCATATCGCCGGTTACTCAGCAGCATCAGCGTCCGCTCGTCGATATAATTGTCAACCAGCACAATCCGCCGCCGCGCCGTCTTCACGATCCGCGTCAGCTCGACCTGCGCATCCAGCATCTTGCCGTCAAGAAAGATCTGTTCCTTCGGCGGCATGGAAGTCTTCACAAAAAATGACACTTGCTCCTTGAGCTCGGCAATCTGACCACCCTGTTCCGCAAAACGCCGATCCACCTTATCTTCTAGTTGGTTGAGCCGCGCGTTGACCGAATATCCGCGAAGAAGATACTCGCGAAGCACAGATGTCGCCCAACGGCGAAACATAGTCGCATTACGACTGTTGACTCGATACCCAACCGATAGGATTGCATCAAGATTATAGTATTTTGAAATGTACTTCTGGCTACCCGAATTACCCATATGTTCCAAAATGGAACACGTGCTCGATTCGTCCAGCTCACCATCTTTGTAGATATTCGCCAAATGTTTTGTGATTGCAGGCCTCTTCGTGCCGAATAGGTCCGCTATCTGGGCCTGCGTCAACCAAACGGTATCGTCTTGTATCGCCACTTCTAGCCGTATTGTTTCATTCGGCTGATAGACGACAATCTCATTCTTGGCATTTGCCAATGCGGTGACTTGCTGATTCTTCATGATGCCTCCGGGGTACAGTTATCCTGTCTTTCAGCAGTACCCCCTCGCGGTTACTCCCCGCTGGTTATATTGGCCCTGCCACGCCGCCCGTCGGCAGTTACGGATTCATGACTTCATCGGCATTGGCACCTCCATCACTGTCACCCCGCAATCTTACTGTATCATCTTTTCTGATGGCTCCCCCGCACGGTTTCTTAGACCGACATCATCTTCGGTTTTGCATGCGCGTATTATAGCACACCTTTAGGATCGCGAACGAAACTTTATCGTTAATTTATCGTTTAGAACAATCGCCCCGCCAGCCGCAACTCCTCCGCGCCCAATCACCCAACTCTTCGGGCGCGGCTATGCTGCGGGGGATATTCCGCAGAATTCCGCGTTTGTGCCTGGCACAATCGTGGAAAACCTTCCCTGTCGTGAAAGTCATCTGGCCCACGTGTTACAAAAATCGTAACACCCGTCTTCCGAAAAGCACTCCACCGATATTGGCACGGTTTTTACAATCTTTCCACTGGAGGATCATCTCAAATGAAAGACGTAAACGATCGACAGCAGGGGCTCTATCGGAGCGAATTCGAACATGACGCATGTGGCGTCGGCATGGTGGCAGACGTGGAGAACCGTCCGAGCCACGACATTGTCCTGAAGGGCCTGACGGTTCTGAAGCGACTCATGCACCGCGGCGCGACGGGCAACGATCCGCGCACAGGCGATGGCGCGGGACTTCTCATGCGTATTCCCGACGCGTTCTTCCGCAAGATGGTCAAGAACCTGCCTGCGGTGGGCGAATATGGCGTTGCGATGATTTTCGGCGGTGTCGGCGAAGAACAGCAGATCGAGGCCGAGATCACCGCCGAGGGCGCGACGGTTCTCGCGTGGCGCGACGTCCCCGTCAATCCGGACGCGATCGGCGACGATGCCCGCAAGGTGTTGCCGACGATCCGGCAGGTGGTGATCGGCGACACGAGCGAACTCAAGCTTTTCGTCATCCGCCGTCGCATCGAAAAAGCGGTCGCCGACGCCTACATCTGCTCGTGCTCGACGAAGACGATCGTCTATAAGGGACTTCTCCTCGCGACGCAGATCGAGAGCTTCTACCCCGATCTCACCGATGCGGATTTCATCTCGCCGTTCGCAATCGTCCACCAGCGCTACTCGACGAACACCTTCCCGAGCTGGCCGCTCGCCCACCCCTTCCGCTGCCTCGCGCACAACGGCGAGATCAACGCGCTCAAGGGCAACTTGAACGCCCTCGCGGCCCGCGAGAGCTCGCTCAAGTCCGCGGTCTTCGGCGACGACCTCCAGAAGCTCCTCCCGCTCGTCAAGCCCGGACAGTCCGACTCGGCCTCGCTCGACAACATGTTCGAGCTCCTCGTCGCGGCGGGACGCGACGCGCCGCACGCGATGCTGATGCTCCTGCCGCAGGCGTGGGGCGAGAAGTACCACATGGGCCACGACGTCCGCGGCTTCTACGAGTACCACTCCGCGCTGATGGAGCCGTGGGACGGCCCGGCCGCCGTCGCGTTTACGGACGGCACCTCGGTCGGCGCAACGCTGGACCGCAACGGACTGCGTCCCGCGCGCTGGACGATGACCAAGAACGGTCTCTTCGTTCTCGCCTCCGAAGCGGGCGTTCTCGACATCCCGGCCGAAGACGTCGCGCGTCACGGACGCCTCAAGCCCGGCTCGATGCTCTGGCTCGACCTCGCGAAGCACCGCCTCATCGAGGACTACGAACTCAAGACCTTCTATGCCCGCCGTCGGCCGTACCGCCGTTGGGTGGACCAAAACCGCATCTCGATCCAGGGACTCTTCACCGAGATCGTCCCCTCGTCCATCCCCCACGACCTCACGCACGAGCAGAACGTCTTCGGCTACACGCTTGAGGACCTGAACCTCATCCTCAAGCCCATGGCCGACACGGGACACGAACCCGTCGGCGCGATGGGCAACGACGCGGCGCTCGCCGTGCTCTCGAAGAAGCCCCGCCTTCTCTTCGACTATTTCAAGCAGCTGTTCGCCCAGGTCACGAACCCGCCGATCGACCCGATCCGCGAGGAACTCGTCATGTCCATCATGACCTACATCGGCAACGTGGGCAACATCCTGGAGGAAACGCCCGAGCACGCACACCTCATCAAGCTGCGCCGTCCGGTCATCACCGAGGACGAACTGAAACGCCTTTCCAAAGTCGCCGACCGGGGATTTAGGTCCACGATCCTCCCTCTGACCTTCCCGGCCGGCGGCGATGGAACTTCTTTGAAAGCCGCGCTCGACAAGCTCGCCGCAGATGCCATTGCCGCGGCGAAGGACGGCGAGAAGATTCTGATCCTCTCGGACCATCCGAGCATTCGCGCCGAAGGCACGATCCCGATGCCGTCCCTCCTCGCGACGGCGGCCGTGAACCGCGCGCTCGTCAAGACGGGGCTGCGTCCCTCGGTCGGCGTCGTCGTCCAGTCCGGCGAGGTCCGCGAGGTCATGCACTACGCCCTCCTCCTCGGCTTCGGCGCGACCGCGATCAACCCGTACCTCGCGATGGAGACGGTCTCGGCGCTGTCGCCGGACGACACGATCAAGGCCGCGTCGAACTACGTGCAGGCCGTCGACCTGGGACTCAAGAAGATCATGTCCAAGATGGGCATCTCGACGCTCCGCTCCTATCGCAGCGCCCAGATCTTCGAGGCCGTCGGTCTCTCTCAGGACCTGGTCGACGCCTACTTCACCGGCGTCACCTCTCCCGTCGGCGGCATCGGTCTCGACGAAATCGCAAGCGCGGCGAATCGCCGGGCCAATGCCGTACCGCGGTGCGTCCTCGCCCGAACAGCCGAGCGAAGCGAGACAGCCGAAGGCCGCGCTGAAACAGCCGGGCTTGGTGACGCCGCGGGCGAGACGCACGGCCTTCGGCTGCGTCGGCCTGACGGCCTCGGCTCGGGCGGTACGGTGCTTTCTCCGGGCGGCGAATATCGCGTCCGCAAGGGCTGCGAAGACCACCTCTGGACGCCCCAGAACATCACGAACTTCCGGCAGGCCGTCCGCACGGGCGACTACTTGCTCTTCAAGAAGTACACGGCCGAGATCGACGATCCCGCCCAGCACCAGGTCACGCTCCGCTCGCAGTTCACCTTCAAGCCCGCGACGCCGATCGCGATTGACGAGGTTGAACCGGTCGAGTCGATCGTGAAGCACTTCGTCGGCGGCGCGATGTCCCTCGGATCCCTCTCGCCCGAGGCGCACGAGACGATCGCCCGCGCGATGAACGGACTCGGCACGATGTCCAATTGCGGCGAAGGCGGCGAGAATTCCGAACGCTTCGGCACCGACAAGAACTGCGGCATCAAGCAGGTCGCGTCCGGACGCTTCGGCGTCACGATCGAATACCTGCGCGCGGCGAAGGACCTCCAGATCAAGCTCGCCCAGGGCGCGAAGCCGGGCGAAGGCGGGCAGCTCCCCGCGCACAAGGTCAACGCCTTCGTCGGCAAGCTCCGTCACGCGAAGCCGGGCACGACCCTCATCTCCCCGCCGCCGCATCACGACATCTACTCGATCGAAGATCTCGCGCAGCTCATCTACGACCTCAAATGCGCGAACCCGAAGGCGCGCGTCTCGGTGAAGCTCGTCTCCGAAGCCGGCGTCGGCACGATCGCCGCGGGCGTCGCGAAGGCGCATGCGGACGTCGTCCTCGTCTCCGGCTTCGACGGCGGCACGGGCGCGGCGCCGCTCACCTCGATGAAACACGCCGGCCTCCCCTGGGAACTCGGCCTTGCCGAAACGCAGCAGACGCTCATCAAGAACGGTCTGCGCGGACGCGTGAAGGTGCAGGTTGACGGCCAGCTCCGCACGGGACGCGACATCGTCATCGGCGCAATCCTCGGCGCGGAGGAGTTCGGCTTCGGCACGGCCATGCTCGCGGCGCTCGGCTGCGTGCAGTGCCGCAACTGCAACCTCAACACCTGCCCGGTCGGCATCGCGACCCAGAGCGAAGAGCTGCGCAAGCACTTCGCCGGCAAGGTCGCCGACCTCCAGAACTACTTCCGCTTCCTCGCCCAGGAAGTCCGCGAACACCTCGCGGCGCTCGGCCTCAAGTCGCTCGAGGACGCCATCGGCCGCACGGATTTATTGGAAGCGCACGGGAAGTTGAATTTTGAGGAAGTTTTCCATAACGGCTTGGAAACGCCTGTCGCTGAGGACAGCAACGGTACGGTTTCGCATACCGACATCCACTTCAACGCCGCCGCCCCGCAGGAGCCCCTCGACAACTACGACCGGAAGGAACTCCTTCCGGCGCTGGAAGTCGCATTCCAAAGGAACACAGCACTCAACGGGGACGCGACACTCTTGTCGCGTCGGAACAAGGACATTGCCTCCTCTCCGGCGAGGCAAGAGTGCCTCGCCCCCGATAACCGCCTCGCCCCCGATAACCGCCTCGCCCCAGTTGAACTCTCGCGCACCGTCTCGAACGTCAACCGTACGGTCGGCACGGAACTCGCGGGCGAAGTCGCGACGCGCTTCCCGGGACTCCCCGACGATGCGCTCACGGTGAACTTCACGGGCGTCGGCGGACAGTCCTTCGGCGCATTCCTCGCCAAGGGCATCACCTTCAACCTCCGCGGACAGGCCAACGACTACATCGGCAAGTCCCTCTCCGGCGGCATCATCACCATCGCCCCGCCCAACGTACCGCGGTGCGTCCCCGCCCGCGGCGACACCCAGCCCGCCTTCATCCCCGAAGACAACGTCATCGCGGGCAACGTCATCGCCTACGGCGGCACGTCCGGCAAGATCTTCATCAACGGTCAGGCCGGCGAGCGCTTCGGCATCCGCAACTCGGGCGTTACGCTCGTCGCGGAAGGCGTCGGCGACCATGGCTGCGAATACATGACGGGCGGCGAGGTCGTCATCCTCGGTCCCGTCGGCGTGAACTTCGCCGCCGGCATGACGGGCGGCGTCGCGTACGTCTACGACGAGACGGAAACGCTCGACCTCAACTCGAACCTCGATTCGGTCGACTTCCAGCCCGTTGAAGCAGAAAGTGCCGACGAAGCCGAACTCCAGGCGATCTTGAATGAACACGTCAGCCGCACCGGATCGCCGAAGGCCCAGCGCCTGCTCGCCGACTGGGTCGCCGCAAGGCCGAAGTTCGTCAAGGTCGCCCCCGTGAAAGAAGTCTAACCCCGTACCGCGGTGCGTCCTCGCCCGCGGCGCCTCCAAGCCAAACTCCTTGCCATCATGAACCGCATCCATGACATTTACCGTCCCGTCGACGAACGCAAAGCCGACTATAACGAAGTTGAACGCCGCCTCGAACCCGCCGTCATCCGCGAACAGGTTTCGCGCTGCATGAACTGCGGACAGGCCTTCTGCCACGGCTTCGGCTGTCCGCTCGGCAACCTTGTCCCCGACCAGAACCGCGCCGTCGCACAAGGGAACGACAAGCTCGCCTACGAGCTCCTCTCCCTGAACTCGGACTTCCCCGAGTTCACCGCCCGCATCTGTCCCGCGATCTGCGAGTCGTGCTGCGTCCATCAGCTCGACGAGGAGTCGGTGATGGTACGCCAGAGCGAGAAGCACATCATCGAGACGGCCTTTGCAAACGGCTGGGTCGTGCCGCGTCCGCCGGCTGCGGAAAACGGCAAGCGCGTCGCCGTCATCGGCGCGGGTCCAGCGGGACTCTCCGCCGCCGTGACGCTTCGCCGTCGCGGATACGCCGTGACGGTCTACGAGCGCGAGCAGAACATCGGCGGACTCCTCCGCTACGGCATCCCCTGCTTCAAGCTCAACAAGGCGATCATCGACCGCCGCCGCAAGATCCTCGAGGCCGAGGGCATCCGCTTCGTGACCGGCGTCGAGATCGGCACCGACATCACCGCCGACTACCTCGCCCGCTCAAATGACGCGGTCGTCGTCGCGATCGGCACCCCTGCGGCCCGCGACCTCAAGATCCCCGGCCGCGACCTCAAGGGCATCCACCTCGCCTTGGAATTGTTGGGAACGCAGAACAAGTTGCTGACAGGAGAAGTACCCGGCGTGACCTCACGCCGTGGCGCTGACCAGTCTGCTGTTACCGAGCCTCGGCGTGAGGTCACGCCGGGTACTCTGCCCAACGCTCGCGGCAAGCGCGTCCTCGTCATCGGCGGCGGCGACACCGGTTCGGACTGCGTCGGCACCTCGATCCGTCAGGGCGCGATTTCCGTCACGCAGATCGAGATCATGCCCCAGCCGCCGGAAACGCGCTCGCCGTCCACGCCGTGGCCGATGTGGCCGTATGAGCTCAGGACGAGCTCCAGCCACAAGGAAGGTTGCACGCGCCGTTGGGACCTGAACTCGATTCAGTTTCTCGGCAAAGACGGACACGTCACCGGTGTCGAGGTCGAGACGGTCCAGTGGGAGATGACGCCCGAGGGACGTCCCCTCGATTTCGCGCCCGTCCCCGGCACGAAGGAAGTCATCGAGGCCGATCTCGTCCTCCTCGCGATGGGCTTCACAGGCGTTCCGACCGACCATCCGATCGTCCAGCAGCTCGCCCTCGCCCAGACGCCGCGCACGGCCCTTGTCTCGGATCCCGCGCGCAACGTCTTCTGTGTCGGCGACTGCGCCAACGGCGCCTCGCTCGTCGTCAGGGCGATAGCCAGTGGCAAGACTGTGCCACTGGCCTAAGAATACCGCCCTTACTTGCGCAGGGCCGCCTGAGCTGCCGCGAGGCGCGCAATCGGCACGCGGTACGGCGAGCAGGAGACGTAGTTGAGGCCGAGCTGGTGGCAGAACTCGACCGAGGTCGGGTCTCCGCCGTGTTCGCCGCAGATGCCGCAATGGATCTTCGGACGCGTCGCCTTGCCGTTGGTGACGGCCATCTTCATGAGCTGGCCGACGCCCGTCTGGTCGAGCTTCGCGAACGGATCGTTCTCGTAGATCTTGTGGTCGTAGTACGCGCCGAGGAACTTGCCTGCGTCATCGCGCGAGAAGCCGTACGTCATCTGCGTCAGGTCATTCGTGCCGAAGCAGAAGAACTCCGCCTCTTCCGCGAGCTCGCCCGCGACGAGCGCGGCGCGCGGCACCTCGATCATCGTGCCGACCTCGTAGTTGAGCTTGATCTCGGCAGCCTGAATCTCCTCGTTCGCGACGTGAACGACGATGTCCTTGACGAACTTGAACTCCTTGCAGTCTCCCGTGAGCGGAATCATGATCTCCGGCTTCACCGTCCAGCCCTTGTGACGGCGCTGCACGTTGATCGCCGCGCGAATGATCGCCTTCGTCTGCATGACGGCGATTTCCGGATACGTCACCGTCAGGCGGCAGCCGCGGTGGCCCATCATCGGATTGAACTCGTGAAGCGAGTCGATGATGTCCTTGATGCGGCTGATCGGCTTGTGCGTCTCCTTCGCGAGAAGCGCGATCTCGTCCTCGGTGTGCGGCACGAACTCGTGGAGCGGCGGATCGAGGAAGCGAATCGTCACGGGCTGGCCGTCGAGCGCCTCGAAGAGCTGCTCGAAGTCGTCCTGCTGGAACGGCAGGATCTTGTTGAGCGCGAGCTCGCGCTCCTCGACCGTGTCGGCACAGATCATCTCGCGGAACGGCGTGATGCGCGACTGCGAGAAGAACATGTGCTCCGTGCGGCAGAGGCCGATGCCCTCCGCGCCGAGCTCGCGCGCCTTCTTCGCGTCCCGCGGCGTGTCGGCGTTCGTGCGGACTTTCAGCTTGCGGAACTTGTCGGCCCACATCATGATGCGGCCGAACTCGCCCGCGATCTTCGCATCGACCGTCGGGATGACACCGTCGTAGATGTTGCCCGTGCCGCCGTCGATCGAGAGCCAGTCGCCCTCCTTGAAGATCTTGCCGCCGAGGCGGAACTTCTTGTTCTCCTCGTCCATCGTGATCTCCTGGCAGCCCGACACGCAGCACTCGCCCATGCCGCGCGCGACAACCGCCGCGTGGGAGGTCATGCCGCCGCGGACGGTGAGAATGCCCTCCGCCGCCTTCATGCCCTCGATGTCCTCCGGCGAGGTCTCGAGGCGGACGAGCACGACCTTCTCGCCGCGCGCCTTCCACTCCTTCGCGTCCGCCGCTGTGAAGACGATGCGGCCGCATGCCGCGCCCGGCGACGCCGGCAGGCCCTTGCCCATCGGCTCGGCCTTCTTGAGCGCGACCGTGTCGAACTGCGGATGCAGCAGCGTGTCGAGGTTGCGCGGGTCGATCATGAGGACGGCCTCCTCCTCGGTGCGCATGCCCTCGTCCACGAGATCGCACGCGATCTTCAGCGCGGCGCGCGCCGTGCGCTTGCCGTTGCGCGTCTGGAGCATGAAGAGCTTCTTGTTCTCAATCGTGAACTCCATGTCCTGCATGTCGCGGTAGTGGCCCTCGAGCGTCGCGCAGATCTTCTGGAACTGCTTGAAGACCTCGGGCATCACGTCGGCCATCTTCGAGATCGGCATCGGCGTGCGGACACCGGCGACGACGTCCTCGCCCTGCGCGTTCATGAGGAACTCGCCCATGAGCTTCTTCTCGCCCGACGCCGGGTCGCGCGTGAAGGCGACGCCCGTACCCGAGTTGTTGTTGAGGTTGCCGAACGCCATCATCTGGACGTTCACGGCCGTGCCCCAGCTGTACGGAATGTCGTTGTCGCGGCGGTAGACGTTGGCGCGCGGATTGTCCCAGCTGCGGAACACGGCCTTGATCGCCTCGACGAGCTGCTCCTTCGGATCGTCCGGGAAGTCCTTACCGATCGCGTTCTTGTACTCGGCCTTGAACTGGCCGGCGAGCGCCTTGAGGTCGGCGGCCGTCAGGTCGACGTCGAGCTGGACACCCTTCTTCTCCTTCATCTTGTCGATAAGCTTCTCGAAGTGCTTCTTGCCGACTTCCATGACGACGTCGGAGAACATCTGAATGAAGCGGCGGTAGCAGTCCCACGCCCAGCGCGGATTCTTCGTCTGCTTCGCGAGCGAGTTGACGACCGTCTCGTTGAGGCCGAGGTTGAGGATCGTGTCCATCATGCCCGGCATCGAGGCGCGTGCGCCCGAACGGACGGAGACGAGGAGCGGATTCTTCGCGTCGCCGAACTTCTTTCCGGCCGACTTCTCGAGCTTGCCGACATACTCGCGCACCTGGTCCATGATGTCTGCGGCGATCTTCTTGCCATCGTCATAGTAGCGCGTGCACGCTTCGGTCGTGATCGTGAAGCCCTGCGGCACCGGGAGCCCCAGCCCCGCCATCTCCGCGAGGTTCGCGCCCTTGCCGCCGAGAAGATTGCGCATGTTGGCGTTGCCCTCGGTCTGGCCCGCGCCAAAGAAATACACGTACTTGGTCTGTTCCTTCATTTTTCTCCCTCTTGTTACGTTCTGATTGCAACCATTATACCAAACGCGCCAGGTCCTGTCCAATAATGCGACACAAAAAGGGCGTTCCGGAGACACTCACATCCGGAACGCCCCAAAAGGATCTTAACTTTGACTCGGTCAGAACGCGTAGGCGACGCTCAGGCCGCCCCCGACTCCTTCGACTCAAGTTCGACCTTCGTTTCCGCCTCCGGCTCCACCGCAAAGGCGGCGAGCGACGTTCCTTTCTTCAACTTCAACTCGTCCCTTCAACTTCTCTCACATATTCGAGAAGAACTGGAAGGAGGCGTAGGCGTCCTGACCGTGTTCCGCGACGTCGAGGCCCTGACGCTCGGTCTTCTCGCTGACGCGGAGGATGCCGGCCTTCTTGAGCGCCCAGAAGATCGCGAGGCCCGTGCCGAAGGCCCAAACGGCCGTCATCGCAACGCCGATCGCCTGCACGCCGAGGAACTTGAAGCCGCCGCCGTAGAAGAGACCGACCATCTCGTTGCCATAGCCGAGCGCCGTCGGCGCCGCGAAGAGGCCAACCGCAAGCGTGCCCCAGACACCGTTCACCATGTGGACCGACACCGCGCCGACCGGATCGTCGATGTGCATCTTGTCCCAGAAGAAGACGGAGAGGACGACCAACACGCCCGCAACAAGGCCAATGACGATCGCCGCGTTGCACGTGACGAGATCGCACGGCGCGGTGATTGCGACGAGCCCCGCGAGCGAACCGTTGAGCGCCATCGTAAGGTCGGGCTTGCCAGTGATGATCCAGGCAGTGACAAGCGCGGCGATCGTGCCGGCGCAGGCGGCGAGGTTCGTCGTCATCGCGACGCGGCCAACCGAGCCGATGCCTGCGGTGTAGCTGCCGGGGTTGAAGCCGAACCAGCCAATCCAGAGGAGGAAGACGCCAAGCGTGCCGAGGACGAGGCTGTGGCCCGGAATCGGCGCGGGCTTGCCGTCCGCATGGAACTTGCCGAGACGCGGACCGAGCATCATCGCACCCGCGAGGGCGATCCAGCCGCCGACGGAATGGACGACCGTCGAGCCGGCGAAGTCATGGAAGCCGAGCGCCTCGATCCAGCCCTGCGAGCCCTCGCCCGCCAGGGAGCCCCACATCCAGTGGCCGCTGATCGGATACACGATCGCCGAGACGAGCACCGAGTAGATGAGGTAGCTCTTGAACTCGATGCGCTCCGCGACCGCGCCCGAGACGATCGTCGCCGCCGTTGCCGCGAACATCGTTTGGAAGAAGAAGAACGTCCAGTCCCAGATGCCCTCGCCTGTGGCGAGCGACGGCATGCCGAAGCCACCCCACCCGAGCCAGCCCGCCGCCTTCGACGCGCCAAACATCAGCGCCGCGCCGAGAATGTAGAAGCCGAGCGAACCGACCGCGAAGTCCATCAGGTTCTTCATCATGATGTTCGCGGCGTTTTTCGCACGGGTAAAGCCCGTCTCGACAAGCGCGAAGCCGGCCTGCATCGTAAAGACGAGAATGCCGGCAATCAAGGTCCAGACGACGTTCAGGTTGACCTGCACGGTATCCGCCGTTGCAGGTGCCTCGTCGGCCATCGCCGCCGAGACACCCAAAACATAAAATGCGGAAAGCAACAAACGTTTCATTCTATCACTCCTTAAATCTACACGTTCTCAACCTCTACACGGCTATCACCCGATCGCCGCGCTGCCGCGCTCGCCGGTGCGAATGCGCACGCATTCTTCCATCGGCAGCACGAAGATCTTGCCGTCGCCGATGTCGCCCGTACGCGCTCCCGCGATGACGCCCTCGATCGTCTTCTGGACATATTCGTCGTTGACGCCGATCGCCAGACGCATCTTCTTGTGAAGCGTCACCTCCTCGACGGCACCACGATAGCTCTTGACGAAGCCGGCCTGCTGACCGCACCCCATGGCCGTTGTCACGGAGAGTTTAAAGATTCCGCGGGAGTAAAGCTCCTGCTTGACGGTATTCAGCCGCTCGGGCTGAATGTAGGCGATAACTAATTTCATTGAGACTCCTTTCGCAAAATGTAATTGCAAAAAGAGTGCCAAACTCAACTTAGACACCAATTACGCCTTTATATTACACAGAGCGTAACAAGAAATGTATTTTCATACACCTTTTACCAGTAAAACCACTTGTCCCAGCCGATGACGTAAAGACCGAGAACAAAATTGGTCACCGCGTGAGCGACGATGGCGGAGACAATGCCGTACTTTCTCGCGAGAAGTCCGTAGCAAAGTCCCGCAAAGATGCCTTCGGCAATAAAGACCGAGCCACGCGCAACACCGAGATCCCAGCGCATGTGCTCGACGCCAAAGAGGATGAGCATCCAACCGAAACCCGCGAACTCAACGAGCCACTTCCGAAAGAAGAGTTCCTCGGCGACGGAGATCACAAACGCGCTCGCCGCGAGTTTCGCGAGCGTCAGCGCCCAGCCGCAGGTTGCGGGGGCGTAGGGGGAGGTCGGGCTGGGATGCGCCGCGGGCGAGACGCACCGCGGTACGGATTCGGGCCACAGCCAGGATTCGGGGGCGATCCAGACCGCGAAGACGAGAAGTCCGACGAGAAGTCCGACGAGAAGTCCGGGGAGAAGTCCCTTAACCGACGCGACAAGAGTGTCGCGTCCCCGTTGTGAGCCAGACACAATCGGGGGCGAGGCACAAGCTCCAACCGCCAACGGGGGCGAGGCACAAGCTCCAACC
>CAMAHK010000072.1 GCA_945834475.1 uncultured Verrucomicrobiota bacterium | reverse complement strand
ACGCTCGGGCGCTTTATCCTGATTCGTCGCTGGCGGACCTCTACGATCCGCTGACGATGCCGCCCGAGTTGCGCAAGGCCCACGCGGCGAATGACGCGGCGGTGATGGAGGCGTACGGGTTCGCGAAGACAATGACCGAAGCCGAGATCGTCGCCGAACTCTTCAAGCGATACGCTGAGCTGACACGGCGATAAAAGCAGTCTCATATTTGTTATAATATAAACCGTGCAGATTTTAGGAGCTGAATGCCCGTCCTCGTAGACGCAAGCGCGGCCACGAGTCTGCGCTTTGATTTTTAACACGTATAAAGGAGTGCAGGCTATGTCAAAGAAGGTTCGCGTTGTTGTGATGGTTGCTGTCCTGTGTGGTTTGCATGCGGTTGCGGAAGAATCTTGTTCACGTGATGTTGTTGTCTCGGCTGTAGAGCGGATGTCGCGGCTTGAGCATGCGCAGGATCGGCTGGAGGCGATGGAGGCGTATCGCGTCCGTTCCGGCTTTTCTGCGGAAGAATGGGCGGGCATCTTGTTTGACATCGCTACAAACCGCAATGATCGCTTCGTCTTGCAAGATATGTCACGATATGCCTCGACTAATCGCCTGGAGTCGTTAGAGGCCATTGTGTTCGATGCGGAGCGAGAGCGCTCTTTCCGGCTTGCTGCATTTCGCGTTTACGCACTTGTCGACGGTTTTGGCGAGCGGACCTCTTCGCTTGTCGCGAGGAAGTCTCGGGCGCAGAATCCAGACGATCAGCTTTCGCCTCGCAAGCTTTGGCTGCAGATTAATGCGATGTTACCGACAAATGACGTGAGGCGAATGTCTTTTGAAAATCGGATGAACATTCGGCAGGCAGGGGAGAACGACTGATGAAACGCGCACTGTTGACGGTGCTGGAAATTGGCTTGCTGCTTCCCGTGTGCGCAAGCATCCCGATTCATGCCTTTATCGTGTGTGATGCCGATGGTTCGCCAGCTGTTGCAACAGAAACTGTGCGCGATCACATTTCGAATTTGAATCTTGTCTTCTCACAAGTTGTGATGGATTTCGAACTTGTACGTCTAGCAATGATTACGAACGAAAATTGGTTGTCCATCAGTAGTTCTAATTCAGCGCAACACCAGGCCTTGTGCGCGACCGCACATGGAACGGGAGGCATTGAGCTGTATTACGTCGAAGAGATTGATGATTGTGTTGCCTTCAAGACGCCGTCGGGACTTGTTGTTTCAAGGGATGCGAACGGATTGTCGGTGGCGCACGAGGTGGGACATCTGTGTGGATTGACGGATATCTACGATGACCATGAGGGCACGACGCTACGGGTGACGGGACGGTCTAGCCGCAACAGGATGCCAAACGATTACGGGCGGCCGGACTTCTCGATCCCCCATGCGAAGAGGCTGGAGAGGTTGCTGATGTACGGGTATCAAAACAGCTCAAAGCTCGCGATTACAGGCGGAGATATCTATGGCCTTGGACGTTCGGTTCGTCGAAATGAAGAGAGCGGCAACTATGAGTTGGTCTGGGATCTCTATAATG
This sequence comes from uncultured Verrucomicrobiota bacterium, assembly GCA_945834475.1. Taxonomy (GTDB): domain Bacteria; phylum Verrucomicrobiota; class Kiritimatiellia; order RFP12; family UBA1067; genus UBA1067. Next base: position 13,215 of record CAMAHK010000072.1, on the reverse strand, counting down.
TTGAAGTTGGTTTCTGGGAGCATGGCACGCGCACGCCATCATGCGATTGACGAAACTTGTAGACCCGGCGTTGCTGGGCACATGCCTTTGTGGCGCGGTGATGAACTCGTTCCCGACGAATGAGGAGAAGGATGCCGTTGGGGAGATCGATGCGACGAACGAGGTCGAGCGCGCCGGGTGCGCGGCGGCGCTGGGGCTGAAGACGACGCTGGGGTTGACGCAGGGCGAGATCGTTGCGGCGATTCGCGGCGTGGACGGCGAGCGCGCGGATGGCCGTGTAGAGGTGAAGAACGTGGAGAGTGGGCGAGAGGGCTTGGAGAGTGCCGCGGGCGAGACGCGCCGCGGTACGGTGTTGGGGCGGTCGCAGTGGGGCGTTCGCGGGGCTTGGGATGACGATTGCTATCAGGCGTTTGAGACGGACTGTGTGTTTCCGTTTGGGACGAATCATCTTTCGGGGGTTGTCGTTTACTCGCAAGGCGGGCTTGCGGCTTCGTCTTATGACTCGCCGTTCGTCGAGTTGCCGGTTTCTGTGGCGATTGTGCCGCGTGAGGGGTCGTTTACGGTCGAGCAGACGGCGAAGGGGCGAAGGGTCGGACTTGACTGCCTCAGAGTTATGATATAATCTCCCGACCTCGATGACATCCGCTACGAAATAACCTAAGAGGAAAAACTTTTATGAAACATACAATCGTTGGGGCGGCCGTTGTTTTTGCAGCGGTCTCGGGGTTTGCGCAAGACGCGCGGTGGATCTGGTATCCGGGGGACTACGGCATCTGGTGGGGGAACGAGTTGCAGAGCCAGCGGCTTCAGTGGGGTTCGCGGCTGACGCCGTTCTGGCCGATGTACGAGCCGCACACGCGGGTGCTCTTTCGAAAGGACAACCTTGACATCCGCGAGGACGAGGAGCTTGAGGTCCGCTGCGATGGATACGCCGCGGTCTGCTACTGGACGGACAAGTTCGATTACGTCGAGAGTTCGGCGATCGGCGGCAAGTTCACGCTGCCGAAGGGCTCTCGCGGCATCGAGATCAAAATCCAGAACACGGCGCGTCCGCCGTCCGTCTGGGTGAAGGGCCGTACGCTTGTTTCCGACGGCACGTGGAACGTCGGCTGGACGACGACATGGGACAAGGCCGAAGACGTGCCCGTCGATTCGTCCACCCGTTTTACCGATCCTGCGACGCCGCCCGGTCTCGCCAAGCTGCCGACGAAGGAGAAGCTGCCGGTCGCGACGATTCCGCTGGACGGCCCGTCGGACGGCTTTACGCTCGCGGCGGACTTCGGCGAGGAGACATACGGCTACCTGAAACTCCGAGACGTGAAGGGGGCCGGGCAGCTCAAGGTCATTTACGCCGAAAGCGAAGCGGAGCTGAAGGCCTTCGATCTGACGCACACGAAGCCGGGCGCGTTGGACGGCTGGGAGCTCCTCGATCTTTCCGAGACGGCGGAGTTTCGTCGCGCGATTGCGCATGGCTTTCGCTATGTGAGCGTGAAGCGCGTGTCGGGTGACGTGACGGTCGGGTCGATGGCAATGGATTACGAGTGGAAGGACGTGCCCGTGCGGGGGAGCTTCCGCTGCAGTGATCCCGAGATCAATCGCATCTGGGACGTGTCCGTGCATACGCTCGAGCTCACGTGCCGCGAAGTCTTCATCGAGGGCGTCAAGCGCGACCACTGGGTGTGGAGCGGGGACGCGGTGCAGAGCTTTCTGATGAACTACTACGTCTTCGGAGATTATGACGGGTGCCGCGACACGCTTTGGACGCTCCGGGGCAAGGATCCCGTCAAGGTGCATCTCAATCGCATCATGGACTATACGTTCTACTGGTTTGATGCGGTCGAGAAGTACCGCCTCTATTCGGGTGACGCCAACATCGCGAAGCAGGTCTATCCGCGGATGAAGTCCCTGATGGATTTCGTGATCGGCCGCCTCGACGCGGAGGGGCGTCCCGTCAACCGTCCGGGCGACTGGATGTTCATTGACTGGGCGTCGAAGCCGCTCCCGAACGAAGGCGGCGTGACGAGCTTCGAGCAGATGCTCCTCGTGCGGGCTCTGGAAGCGACGACCGCAATCGCAACTGAGGTCGGGGCCACGGACGAGGCCGCCGCGTATCGGACGCGGGCAAAGAAACTCAGGGACGAGATCGTGCCGCGCTACTGGAACGCCGAGAAGGGCGGACTCATGCACATGATCTATAACGACGGCCGTACGGATCCGATGATCACGCGCTATCCGAACATGTTCGGGCTTTTTTACGGCTACTTCGACAAGGCACAGCAGGAAAGCGTCGTCAAGAACGTCATCTTCAACAACGAGGTCCTCAAGATCCAGACGCCGTACATGCGATTCTACGAACTTGAGGCGCTTTGCGCACTCGGCCGTCAGGCGGACGTCACGAAGGAGATCAAGAGCTATTGGGGCGACATGCTGCGTCTCGGCGCGACGAGCTTCTGGGAGCTTTACAATCCGACTGAGAAGGGCGAGGCGCATTACGCGATGTACGGACGCCGCTTCGGCAAGTCGCTTTGCCATGCCTGGGGGGCGAGTCCCGCCTACCTGCTCGGCAAGTACTATCTCGGCGTGAAACCGACCTCCCCCGGTTTCGCGACATACGAGGTGAAGCCGAATCTTGGTGGACTTGATTGGATCGAAGGCGATGTCCCGACGCCGTGGGGCAAGATTCATGTCTTTGCTGACAAGGACGGCCATCGGGTGTCGGAGATCCGTTGACAGAAGGAAGAGCCCGCGCTCTATGGGCGCACACATTGGCAGGCACTCGCCGTTTTCGTTATTTTGATATAATACCCCCATATGAAACATGCAAGCGTAAATGGTGTTGAGATTTCTCACGAGGCCGTTCAGTTCGAACTCGACCGTCTCGTTCGTTTTTACATGAGCCACGGGATGAGCATGGACGAGGTCAAGCAGAACCTCGAAGCTCTCCAGGACAAGGCGCTCGAGCAGGCGATCGGGGCGAAGCTCCTCCTCGATCACGCGATGGAGCTCGACCTGCCGCTCACGGCGGCGGAGATCGATGCGGAAGTCGCGCGGGTCGTCGCCCAGGTCGGCGGCGAGGAGAACTACAAGAAGGCGCTCGAGGCGCAGGGCATCGACGAGGAAACGTTCCGCAAGGAGCTCGCGAAAGGCGCGAAGGTCAACAAGCTCGTCGAACAGGCGTGCTCGTCTGTCGCCGAGCCGACCGAGGCCGAGGTCACGGCGTTCTACGAGGCGCACAAGGCCGAGTACGTCGAGCCGGAGCAGGTTCTCTGCCAGCACATCCTCGTCAAGGGTTCGGGCGACAAGGAACTCGACAAGATCAAGGAGATCCGCGAGCGCATCGTCTCGGGCAAGGCCGATTTCGCCGAAGAGGCGAAGAAGCACTCCGACTGTCCGTCGGGTGCCGAAGGCGGCTCGCTCGGCTGGTTCGGCCGCGGCATGATGGTGCCCGAATTCGACAAGTGCGCCTTCGAGATGAAGAAGGGCGAGGTCTCGGGTGTCGTCACGACCCAGTTCGGCTACCACATCATCTACAAGGCCGATCAGAAGGGCGGCGGACAGCAGACGCTCGTCGATGTGCACGACTCGATCAAGGACCTTCTCCGTCACAACGCGCGCGGCAAGGCGATGGACGCCTTCGTCGCCGAACTCCGCGAGAAGGCGAAGATCGAGTACCGCGAGTGCTGCGGACAGCACAAGCACGGCGACGGCTGTGGCTGCGGTTGCGGACATCACCATTGATTTTCGCTTGTCCCGTCTGTCGCGAACTGTGATATAATACGCGTATGATTACGTTGATTCTTGCAATTGCCGTCGGTTGCGGCGGCTTCTGTTGTGCACATTTCGCGGCGGATGCCGGCGTGGGCTGGAGCATCTTCTGGGGCGTGCTGTCGTTCGGTGTCTTCCAAGGCGTCTTTGGCTTCCTCATCCAGAAGAAGGTCAAGGCGGAGATGGAGAAGGTCCAAACCATCCTCATGGCCGGGCAGAAGCGTCTCCAGCAGAAGATGCAACGCTGGCAGATGCGTCCGCCGGGCTCGGTCCAGGCGGCGCAGAGGGAACTCTTCGAAGATACGAAGATCTTCGTGCGTGAGGCGCTGGCCCAGACTGAGACGCTTCGGAAGTTCAAGCTCTGGGTGCCGATGATGGAGCGTCAGATCGCAACGGCGAAGTTCCAGCTCAACTGGATGATCAAAGACTTCAAGGCCGTCGACGCGCTGATGCCGAAGGCACTCTTTCTCGATCCGACGATGACGGCGATGAAGATCGCGCGTCTCTACATGACGGGCGGCGACCTCAAGGAGATGAAGAAGCTCTACACGAAGGGCGTTTCGCGCGTCCGTTACAATGGCAACGTGCTCTTGGCCGCCGAGATGAGCTGGATTGAGGTTCAGAAGGGCGATGTCGACGCGGCGTTCAAGACGCTCACCGAGGCGCTCAAGAAGAGCGACGATGCGACGCTCAAGCGCAATCACGAGTGCCTGATGAACAACCGTCCTGCGCATTTCTCGAATTCCGGAATCGGTGACCCGTGGTATTCGCTCCTCCTCGAGGAGCCCAAGGTTCACACGCAGAGGCCGCGCAGTGTCTACCGTTAAGAAAGCCGTCGTCCTGGCGGCGGGGCTCGGCACCCGCCTTCGCCCGTTCACGTGCGCGACGCCGAAGCCGTTGCTGCCGGTGTGGGGCGAGCCGATGCTGGCACGCATGGTCGCGTTCCTGCGCGAACTGGGTGTCGAGGAAATCGTCGTCAACTGCCACTATCTGCACGAGCAGGTCGAGGCGTGGTGCGCGGCGAACGGGTGTCGGGCGAGCTATGAACCGGAGATCCTCGGGACGGGCGGCGTTCTCAATCCGCTTCGCGAGTGGATCGGAAACGACGACTTCTATCTCGTCAACGGTGACATCGTGATCGAGAACTTCGTCTGCTTCAAACACTTCAAGGGTTTCAACGACGAGACGGTCGCATGCGCCCTCACGACGGAGGAAGGTCCGCGCACGATCGAGGTCGAGCCCGAATCGGGCTATGTCACGAACTGGAAGAGCGATGACGCGGGGTATCCCGGCACGTTCACGTACTGCGGTTTTGCGGTCCTCTCGCACCGCATCCTCGATTACGTCGCGCCGTTAGGCTTCTCGTCCATCGTCCAGGCGTACGAGAAGGCGATGATGGACGGCCGTTTCGTGAAGGCCGTCATGCCGAAGGATCTGCTCTGGGAAGACGCCGGCACGATCCAGAAGCTCATTGACGTCAATCGCGATGGCGACGACAACGCGTTTGCCGATTTCCCGCAGCTCAAGGCGACGGGTGCGAACGACTTCAAGTTTCTCGGGGCCCGTGGTAGCGAGCGCGTGTTCTTTGACAGCGACAAGGGCGTGGTCGTCGTCTATGACGACACGACGCGCACCGAGAACGGACTTTACGCGGGACATTCGCGGTGGCTCAAGGCACAGGGTGTTCCCGTCCCCGAAGTCGTCTTTGACGATCCGTCGATCAAGACGATGGTCTTGGAGCACGCCGGCTGCGAGAAGAGGATGAGTGTCGACGAATACGCCGAGGTCGTGAAGGCGCTGGTGAGGTTCAACGGATTGCTGGGAGACGCCGCGGGCGGGGACGCACCGCGGTACGGGGCGGATTCCGCGCCCGGCTCCGTGCAGCGATACGGGGCGGATTCCGCGCCCGGCGCCGTACCGCGGTGCGTCCCCGCCCGCGGCGCTGTACCGCAACTCCTTCCTCCGTTCGACGACGAGACGTGGAAGTGGGAGAGGGACCTCTTTAAGAAGTACTGTCTCGGGGCACGGTTTGGGCTTGAGATGCCGAAAGACGTCGAAGCCGAACTTGAGAAAGTCGCCGAGATCCTCGAGAAGGAGCCGAAGTCGCTCGTGCACCGTGACTTCCAGTCCACGAACATTCTCTGGAAGAACGGGAAGCCGACCTTCATAGATTTTCAGGGGATGCGCCTCGGTCCGGCTGCGTACGATCTCGCCTCGCTCGTGTACGATCCGTACGTGACGTTCACCGACAAAGCGCGCGAGGCACTCGTGGCGCTCTATGCGAAGGAGGCGGAGCGCCCCGAGATTGTAAAGGTTCTGCCGTTTGCGGCGGTGCAGCGTCTCGTGCAGTGCCTCGGCGCGTACGGGCGGTTGGCGTCCGTCGGACAGCCCCAGTTCGGCAAGCATGTGCTGCCGGCGCTCGTCAACTTGTTGGACGCGGCGGATGCGGCCGGGCTCGACGCCCTCGGGGCGTTGGCCGAAGACCTTATCGCCCGTGAAAAGAAACAGACCGAGAAGAAGTCCGTGAAACACGATGCGTCGTGCACCTGCGGGCACTGCCACGAATGACCTCCCTCCGCGAGTTCCTTAAGCGCATCAAGGCCTCGGGCGCACGGCGTCCCGGGTCCGTGAAGACGGTCGCGATGGGCATTCAGCGGACGTTCGACGCCTATGACCTCGGCGTCGACACGTTTGTTTTCGAGCGCGGCATTTCGGCGCGACTCCGAGACCGCCCGAGCGTGTTGATCGTCGAGAAGAGCCGCCTTCGCAAGCGCGGCGGTTCGCGTGGACGCGTCTTCACGATGACGAGCGGCAACCACGCTGTCGCGGCGTTTCCGCTTCTCGACGGACGCTTCTGGAAACTCTCGAATCTGCCGTCCGAGCGCCGCGGGGACGTGCTGATGGGGTCGATCCTCTGCTCGAACGTCGTCGGCGACGCGATCGAAGTCTCGCAACGCGAGATCCCGACCGAGGAACTCGTCCGCCACGACCGCTGGCTCCAGGAGACGGTCGGCCTCTCGATGGCCGACGTTGTCATGGGCGACCGCAACGAGGCCGTGCTAGAGCATTACCGGAAGTGCGGACAGGAATGGCGCGTGAAGCCGTTGGCGTGGACGGAGACGGAAATGCGCACGGCGCTCGCCGCCGCCCGCAAGCGCTTGTCGACGAAGCTCGTCTACTACCATTCGGCGCGTGGCGTGCACCTCCTGACCTTCGCCGAGTTCCGCCGTTTCGCGCAGCTCGCGCAGACGGAGCCGGAGGAGTTCATCCGCGGGCTCAAGGAGCTTGTCAGCGTCTATGAGGGGAACCGCACGTCCTTCACGCGCATGCCGAAGTACCGTGGTCATCACGAGATCGAGTTCTTCGGACTCAAGCGCGGACTTGCGCTCGAGAGTATCGTGCCCGAGGTCGAGAAGCTGATGGAGGCTGTCGTTCTCGGGCGCCTCGGGCAACTTGGCGTCATTCAGCGGACACAGGAGATCGTCGCGCTCTACGAATCGCTCCTGACGCGTCCCGAATTCGCCGACGAGAACTCGCCCGCGTTCATTGAGTCGATCTACATGCATGTCACCGGCGAGGTCTACGCCGTTCTTGGCGAGGGCGCAACGCCGGCGTTCGACGACCGTCGCACGGCGCTTCCCGGCGCGACATTCGTCGAGGGACGCCTCACGCTGCATCCGGGGGCCGACGAGCGCACGGAGCTCTTGCTGTCGAACCTGCGCGCGATGCTCTCGAAGGGTGAGGTCATTGAATACGCGAACGTTTACGAGCTGCGTGTCGAGGGCAAGGACGCGAAACTCGGCAAGGGCCGTACGCGCGAAGTCGTCTACAAGACGAATCTCCGTCCGCTCGAGGCAAGTCTCGTCGAGAAGGGCCTGTCGATTTCTCGCCGGGGTTACAGCGACTACATGCTCGCGCGCATCGGGGCGCTCCGTGCGATGGGCATCGGCCTGAGTTCCTATTACAAGCTCTTGAAGTGCCGCGCGGGCAAGTCGGCGCGGGAGACGAACTTCTACATCCGCACGCGGTGCGAGGGCGAGCCGATGGATTCGATTCCCGCAAACTACTTCCGTAGTGCGGACGGCATCTCGGGTGAGGACAAGGAGGTTGTCCTCTCGCTCGCGACGCTGATGGGCGATGCGGCGGCGCAGAACATGGCGATGAAGAAGTACGATCCGAGGACGGAGAGTCCGCTCTACGGCGTCGGCAAGGAAATCTACGAGTTCGAATACGACCTCCTGCGTGAGCTTGTCGTCCCCAAGCGCGTGACGACTTGCTCGATCCGAGGGAGCTTCGGCTGGCCGGAACTCGATCAGACGGATCTCAACCTCCAGGCGATTGCCGGCTTTTACCTGACGCATTTCGCGCACGCGCTCAAGATCTACCAGAAGCAGCACACCGTGCCGATGGCCGAGCTGGCCGGGCGGTTCATGAGCGGCTTCGAGTTTCGTACGCACGCCATGGCCTGGCAGCTTTCGGTTATGCGCGACCAGTTCGAGGACTTCCGTCCGCCGATTCTCCCCTGTTACGGGTTCGACAAGAAGTGGAAGTTCGTGATGTGGTCCTTGGAGCGTCAGGAACGTCGACTGCCGCTCCTGAAGAAGATGTTTTTGAAGAAAGTCGAGGTTATCGAAAATGAAGACATACGGAATTATCCCGAGTAGGTTCGGATCGAGCCGGTTTCCCGGCAAGCCGCTCGCGATTCTCGCGGGCAAGCCGCTCGTCGCGTGGGTCGTCGATGCTGTCAAGAAGGCGAAGGGGCTCGATGAGGTGCTTGTCGCGACGGATGACGAACGTATTGTGAAGGCCGTCGCGGAACACGGCGGTGTCGCCGTGATGACGCCGTCAGAACTGCCGAGTGGGACGGACCGCATCGCCTGTGCGGCGAGGAACTTCCTCGGTCGCGACTTTGACGACGACGACATTCTCGTCAACATCCAAGGCGACGAGCCGCTCATTGATCCGCAACTCATCGAAGATCTCGCGGCGAAGCTGAAGGACTCGCCGAAGTTCGACATGGCGACGGCCGTGACGCCGATCAAGACGGCCGCCGATTTTGCGGCAAAGACGGTCGTGAAGGTCGTGCTGGATCGCGAGGACGCGGCGATGTATTTCTCGCGGGCGCCGATTCCGTGCGACCGTGACCACGAGCCGGAGATCGGCAATGCGCTTTACGTTCGGCACTTGGGAATCTACGCCTATCGCGGCGGATTCCTGAAGCGGTACATCACCGAGCCGCCGTGTGCGCTCGAACAGACAGAGAAACTCGAGCAGCTCCGGGCGCTTTGGATGGGCGCGAAGATCGCGGTCGTCCGGACGAACGACGAGGGCGTCGGCGTCGACACGCCGGAGGATGCTGAGCGCGTCGCGAAGATCCTGGCAAGAACGACTAAGGATTAAGCTATGAAGTCGAAATATCCAGTTTCGCTTATGGATCGATATGAGTTTCATGATTATGGTCATGCGGCTGAGATTCTTGTGAGTTCATTTCCGCAACAGTGGGATGAAATAGTCATGGCGTTAGATGCGTTTTCCATGACGACATCAGATTTGAAGAAGGCAGGCGGAAACGAGACGGATATACCTAAGAAGTTTGATGCAATTCTTTATCCGAAGGGTTGGCGTGAAATTAAGATCACGGGAGATCTCCTTGTAAAACTATATCCCCGAAAAGGAAAGAAGGGGTCTTTCTCGAGTGTGCCCGTCGAGCAAAAAACCATTGAAGGATGGATAGACGGCATAATATAGACTTTATTCGTGATAAGGTTGCATTTGATCTTGAGTGGAATAGCAAGGATCAGACATTTGATCGCGACCTAATGGCGATGAGGACATATTTCGACTGTGGTATTATTGATGTCGGGGTCATTGTTACGCGATCGGAAGAGCTCAATGAGGTGTTTAAAAACTTAAGGGATGAAAAAGAAGAACCCTTGATAAAGAAATACGGTGCGTCGACAACGTGGATGGGAAAGTTGATCCCGAGGCTTAATAGTAGACGTAACGGTGGATGTCCAATTTTGGCTATTGGCATCAAGAGCAAGTGTATTGTCGATTGGAAGGCCTAACATGACTCTGCTTGAAGAAACAATTGAGAGTTTCACTCGGTTTACGTCTGGTAAGAAGTATCAGACGATTTATGCTGATCCACCTTGGCGATTTGCAAACCGTACAGGGAAAGTAGCACCAGAGCATAAACGTCTGCTCCGCTATCCAACAATGGATCTTGCGGATATTAAGGCGTTGCCAGTGGCGTCGGTGACTGACACGAAGGCTCATTTGTATTTGTGGGTGCCTAATGCATTGTTGCCGGATGGACTTGAGGTTATGAGAGCTTGGGGATTTGAGTATAAATCAAATCTAATCTGGGAGAAAATTCGTAAGGATGGGATGCCGGATGGCAGAGGCGTCGGTTTCTATTTCCGAAACGTTACAGAGATTCTCTTGTTTGGAATTAAAGGCAAGAACAATAGAACGTTGGCACAGGGACGCTCGCAGGTCAATCTTTTGAGAGCGGCGAAAAGAGAACATTCAAGAAAACCAGACGAGTTTGTTTCATTGATTGACGAATGCTCCCCTGGGCCTAGACTTGAGATGTTTGCGCGTGGCGATAGGCCCGGTTGGGATATGTGGGGCAATCAGGCTGATGATGCTTATGAGCCGACATGGAGTACATATGCAAACCATACTGTTGCTAAGGGTTCGTCAAGAAAATCCTTGGATATTGCGGTGGCATAAAGTGAATGCTTAACGAAATGCCGATCCTGAAGGCCGAGCGACATCAACTCCTCCGAGCGGCGTTTGTTGACTCGATGCCTGTTCTCATGGGGTACACGACGATGGGCTTTGTCGCGGGCGTCCTGCTCGCAGCGAAAGGGAATCTCGTGCTGGCGCCGCTCTGGGCATTCCTGACGGGGGCGCTGTGGGTGACGGGGACGATGAACTTTGCCTGCGTGTCGCTTGTGGCGGCGCGTGAGCCGCTCTTGTCGCTGGCGCTGATGACGCTTGCGGTCAATTTTCGCTACGCGTTCTATGGTTTCTCCATGCTGGCGCGCTGGAAGACTGTGCCGTTTTTCAGGAAGTGCTATCTCATCTTGATGCTGACGGACGAGAATTACGCCCTCGAGGCGGCCTGTGGTGAGGAGAATTCGGCACATCACCTTTACTACTGCACGATTCTCTCGCGGCTTAATCATTCGTACTGGGTCATCGGGCTGACGGTCGGTGCGGCGCTTGTGGCGGTTCTTGGACACATCGTTGATCCGGAAACAATCCGCGTACGGACGAATGGGATGGAGTTTGCGATGGCGGCGCTCTTCCTCGTCATTTTCACGGACCAGATCAGGAGTTTTCTTTCTCATGAAAAGTGAAGTCCTCTACATGTTGGGCATCGTCAGCGTCGGGTTCTTGCTGAACTTTGGTCTGCGTGCGGTGCCGTTCGTCATCTTCGGGTCCCGGCGACACGCGCTGCCGAAGGGAGTCGAGGCCTTCGGGACCTTTGTCTCGCCGGTCATCATCGCTGCGCTGATCGTCTACTCGTACTGGGGACTCGCGTGGCGGACGCCGTGGCCGTACCTCGCGGGGGGGCTGACGATCGCTCTGCAACTTGTGTTCCGCAAGCCGCTTGTCTCGATCATCGCGGGGACGGTGGTCTACATGTGTGTGCTCAACTGCGGCTGCACGTCGCAGCGGATTGTCCAGCTTGACAAGTCCGATCCGTCCATCCACTATTCCGACTACGGAATCACGATGAATGGGGCGTCGATCAATCCGGTCGAGGTCGTCAAGGTGCTTCGTGACAACGATATTCCGACCGACCGCGTGATTCACATCCGCATGGAGGAGGGGACGCGCGACTTGCGCGGCGCGCGGACGCTGATGGGCATTCTCGCGAAGGGTGGCTATACGCGTCCCGTTCTCGTCTCCGATCGCAAGTCCGAGGCCTTTAACACGGGCCGTCCGAAGAAGGCGCCACCGCCGGCCGCCGCGCAGGGGCCGAGGAAGATTCGCTACAAGAAGGCGAGCGAGTGAAGTTCCCGTTTCGGATCGCCGTTCCGCTTTTGGCGGCGGCCGCCTTCCTGGCGGTCTGCGCGACGTTTGCCGTCCAGCTCTTCTCCTTTCGTGCGAACATCGAGCGGTGGGCGCGACGCGACCTGTCGACGCAGGCGGAGCTGACGGCCGAAAGTCTGCGCGAGCCGCTGGCGACCCAGGACTTCCGGCGACTCGACGAAATCGCCCGCCGGCTGAAGGCGAAGGAGATGATTCTGCGCGTCCGGTCGGCACAGGGCGGTTGGATCTTTCACGGCGGGTACAAGGGCGGGACAATCGAGGAATATGTGCCCTGCGGCGAATACCGGGTTGGCGTCGCCTTGCGCGAGGGACGCGTGATGGCGCCGTTTTACAACGCGCTGGCCGGCTTCGTCCTGGCGGTTCTCGTGGGCGTACTGGCGATGGGACTCGTCTTCTTCACGCTCTATCGACAGCGCGTGCGGATCCGTGAGCTTGCGAAATTGGAGCGTTTCCGCCGTGACTTCATCGCCGACTTCTCGCACGAGCTCAAGACGCCGCTCACGGGCATTCTCGGCGCGGCGGAGATGCTGGGCGAGGGACGGCTCGAGGAATTGATCCACAAGGAGGCCCTGCAGCTCAACGACCTGGCCTCGTCGATGTTGGATCTCGCGAAGCTCGAACGTACCGATGCGCCGCTCCGCCGCGAGGCGATTGAGGTCACGGCACTCTTCCGCGAAGTCGTCGAGCGCTTTGCCGACGAGGCCGCAGCGAAGGGTATCGAACTTGTCGCCGAAATCGACTGCCCGTGCGTCCACGGCGACCGCGAACTTCTTTTCCGTGCGCTCTCGAACCTCGTGGCGAACGCGCTGCGCCATTCGGGCGGAACGCGGGTCACGCTCGGCTGTGAAAAGGCAAAGTCAGGTGTGCGGCTGGTTGTCGCGGACAACGGCGTCGGCATTCCGGCGGCGGACCGCGCCCGGATTTTCGAGCGTTTCCATCGTGTCGACGCCGCGCGCACGACACCGGGAACGGGCCTCGGCCTCGCCATCGTCCGCCAGATCGCCCGCCTTCACGGCGGAGAGGTCGCCTACGAGCCGGGCATTCCCCGTGGTTCACGGTTTTTGCTGTTTGATTTGATATGATTCTTATTGTAATCTTTGTCAGGACTTCCTCCGTCTACCCGCGCCTGAATACGCCGACACGGATGTATCGCCGAACGGCTGTATAGCGGTGACGGAGTCGTTTTCAAAATGAAGGTTGCGAAACTCATTGGTAATTTAATGCTTGGTACATGCCTTTATGGTGCGGTTGTGAATTCGTTCCCGACGAACGAGGAGAAGGATGCTGTCGAAGAGATCGATGCGACGAACGAGGTCGAGCGCGCCGGGTGCGCGGCGGCTTTGGGACTGAAGACGACGCTGGGGTTGACGCAGGGCGAGA
>CAMAHK010000071.1 GCA_945834475.1 uncultured Verrucomicrobiota bacterium | reverse complement strand
CAAGAGTGCCTCGCCCCCGTTGCTGGCGCCCCCAACGGGGACGCGACACTCCTGTCGCGTCGCAACGAAGTATGCGACACCACCATCTCCGGCGTGTCCAACGCCGGCGTCGTGTTCGGCATCGTCACGACGGCACCGAAGCCACCGCGCGCGGCGGCGGCGAGTCCGCTCGCCGTCGTCTCAGCCGTCGGCACGCCCGGGTCGCGGAAGTGGACGTGCACGTCCAGAAAGCCGGGGAACTCCAAGATTTGCTCAGTGGCCGGCATGCTCACCCACCTTCTCGGGAAACTTCACCCGAATGCCCTTTTCGTCGATCGCATAGCGGATGTTCGCCTGCGCGATCTTCATCGAATCGTACCGCACCGTCAGCGTCTTCGCCGTCATGTCCCACTGGTAAGACGACTTGTCCACGCCGTCATACTTCGCGAGTTCCTTGACGATCACCGCCTGATCCGCCGCCGTCAACGCCGGGATCTCCACGGTCATCACCCGATAATCCTCCCGCCGGCACCCGGCCATCGCCAGCGCAACAAGAAACAGAAAACACCAACACTTAACACTCATCGCTTATACCTCATCACTTGAACGTCGTCGGATCCGAGTCCGGCCCGAACGGCGAAAGGTCGCGCAGCATCTTGATGACCGGCGGCAGCTTCTCGAGCACGTAGTCGACCTCTTCCATCGTGTTGTAGCGGCTGAGCGAGAAGCGCACCGAACCGTGCACCGCAATGAACGGCACCCCCATCGCCCGGATCACGTGACTCGGATCGAGCGAACCCGACGCACACGCCGAGCCCGTCGAGATGCAGATGCCGAGATCGGAAAGATGATACGCGATCGCCTCGCCCTCAATGTACTCGAACGAGACGTTGAGCGTATTCGGCAGGCGATGCGCCTTGTCGCCGTTGACACGCACGTTCGGACACGCCGCGACGATACCCGCCTCGAGCTTGTCGCGCAGCTTCGTCAGATACGCCTGTTCCTCGGCCATGCCGAGGCGCGCAAGCTCGCACGCCTTTGAGAGCCCGATGATGTAGGGGACGTTCTCCGTACCCGCACGACGCACCTTCTCCTGGTGTCCGCCGAGCATGAAGGGTTTCAGCTTCGTGCCCTTCTTCATGTAGAAGAGCCCGATGCCCTTCGGCGCGTGGAACTTGTGTCCCGACATCGAGAGCATGTCAACCGGCACCTTCTTGACGTCCACGGGAATCTTCCCCGCGACCTGCACGGCGTCGGTATGGAGAATCGCCCCATGTTTCTGGCAAATCGCCGCAATCTCCTCCATCGGGAAGATAACGCCCGTCTCGTTGTTCGCCCACATAATCGAAACGAGCACCGCGCGTTTCCCCGTACCGCATATCTGCCGAGGCGAAGCCGAGCTGCCGAAGGCAGTCGCTAGAGCAGTGTGCGTCTCGCCCGCGGCGTCTCCAAGCCATCCCACAATCTCCTTCTCCAGCTGCCCCAAATCAATCTGCCCGACCTCATTGACCGGCAGTTCGACCGTCTCGTACCCGAGCGCCTTCAGACGACGGACGGGCTGCAGAATCGCGGGATGCTCGACCGCAGTCGTAATGACCTTGAGGTCCTTCCCGTAGTAGTCAGCCGTGCCGCGAATCGCGGTGTTGTCGGACTCCGTCGCGCAGGACGTAAAGACGATTTCCTCGGGATCGGCGTTGATGAAGCGCGCCACTTCCTCGCGCGCACGGTCCACAAACTTCGCAACCTGTCCGCCGAAGGCATGCATGGAGCTCGGATTGCCGTAGAGATCCCCTAGGAACGGCAACATGACGTCGCGGACTTCGGGAGCCACGCGCGTTGTCGCATTATTGTCAAAATAGACGATCTTATTCATTTGGCCTTATATTATAGCACAAATCGCCGTTAGGGCGTCGACGTAAGAATGTTTTCCGTCGTGTCGAATCCACAGGGCGCGAGCAGGTCCTTGCCGCCGAGCGCACAGCGCGACGCCGTCGGGACGACACGCTTCAGGGTCTCGGCAAACGCCAGCAGGTCTGCCTTCGTCGTCTTCAGGATCTCGCGCCGCATCTGACGCGGCAGCTCGGGATCGCGTCCGTTGAAATACTGCGACCTGACATACGCCATCTTCTCACGCGGCGAGAAGTTCGGATCGGTCATCTCCAGCGTCGAGACCTGATACTTCTCAAAGGACGCGCCCGAATTGACGAACGCCGCCAGTCGCTCGCCCGCCTTCGCGTATTCGGCATACGCACGCGCCGGATTCGGATCGCGATAACTGCGGAACATCAGCGTCCGGTTTGCCCCGAGCGAGAAGAACGCGCCGTAGGCCCCGCCCTTCACGCGCAGCTCCGGCCAGAGGTGCTCGAGCGAAATGATCTTGCCCGCAACCTGCTGCGCGCCCGAATAGGCGACGTCCGCCGGCAATTTCGCCGCCAGCGCGGCAAACGCGATGTTCCCGTCGATGGCAAAGGCCTCAGAACGCATCGTACCGCGGTGCGTCTCGCCCGCGGCGTCTCCCAGTCCTCTGTCAGAATCACGCTTGTCAACGCCACGGCCGAGGACGGCCGGCGGTACGGTGTTCGGGAACCGCGCCGCCACGTCGGCGATGAAAGCGTCCGGCACGTCGCCGGCCACGGCGACGGTCAGGTTCTCACGCCGGAAGATCTTCTTCGCGAGCGCCGCGAGATCGCCGACCTTCGCCGTCTGCAGATGACGAATCTGGTCCAGGCCCTTGAAGAGTTCCGCGAGATCCTCCGCCGCGCTGAGACCGCGCGCCGCGCGGCGTCCGGCGAACTCGAGTGCCTTGCGTCCGCGCGTCGACTCCTCCATCCACACGCGATTCTGCTGGCGCTGCGTCTCGATCGCCGCCGTGTCGGCGAACGACGTACGGAGCAACACTTCCTCGGCGAGGTCAAGTGCCGCGGCGCGGTGCGAGTCAAGCGCGGCGAGGCGCACGACGAGTTGTGGACCCTTCTCATATGATTCAACGTCGACCGTGAACGAGCCGAACGTGCCATCCATCTCGCCCTTCAGGACTTCAGCCGACCGCGTGTCACTGCCGAGCTCGCCAAAAAGATCCGTAAGGAGCGTCGTATCGAGCAGTTCTTCGCGCGAGAGGCCCGCGAGGGAGAACGAGAGATCGAGATAGAAGAAACCCTTGAGGTCCATCTGCGGACGGATCACCGTGACGCCGCCATTGGTCGTAACGGTACGTCCGACGATCTCACAGTCGACCGGCATATCCGCAAGTGTCAATTTCGGGAGCTTGGCGAGGATCGCAGGATCCTCGGGTGCCGCGTGGCGGCGCTTCAAGTCCGCCGCCGCGTCCGCAATCGCCGCCAGTTGCTCGGCGGACATCGTCGCCTGAATCTTCTTCAGTTCCGCCGCGTTGGCGGCTTCCTCTTCAGCCGCCAGCGTCTTGGACGGCGTCAGCGTCAAAACGCAGGCATGGTTGTTCTCGAGAATCGACTCCTTCAGAAGCCGCTCGTACCACCCCGTGCCGAGACGCTGCCGCAGCGACGCGAAAACCTCCGTCGCCCGCAGGTTCTGCGCGGGATCGCCGCCGTAGAGCCAGCTGTCGATCACCGCGTGATAGACATTCATGCCGCGGTCGGACGTGTCGCGCTCACGCCACTTGAACTCGTGCTTGTTGAGAAGCTGGGAGAGACGCTTCGCGTCAAGGCCGTTCGCCACAAGTCCTTCCAGCGTCGTGCGGAAAAGCGCACGGCAGACATCCGCCAGTCCGTCCTTCACGTTCTGGAAGTTCGCAAGGAGCGTCAGCTGCTGGTCGGTGATGACACCCATACCGACGTCCTCGCAGAGACCCAACTTGAGGAACGGGGCCTTGAGCGGCGAAAAGTTGTTGCCGGTCAAGTATTCGCACAGGACGTTCAGTCCCATCAGCTTCTCGTAGTCGTCAAAGCGTCCGACGACCCAACCGTCGCAGAGAAGCGTACGGTCCTTCTCTTCCGAGTTCGCATACGCGTGCGTCTCTTCAACGCGCACGGGCTTCTGGAACGGAATCGCGACCGTGTCGGCGCGACGCTCGAACGGTTCGAGGGCGGACGCGATGAGCGGCAGCGTCTTCGCCGTGTCGATCTTGCCGTAGAGGAAGATGCGCGCGTTCGAGGGATGGTAGAACTTCGCGTGGAAGGCCTTGTACTGGTCGAACGTGAGACTCGGGATCTTCGCGGGCAGTCCGCCCGAGTTGTGGCGGTAGACGCTGTCGGGGAAGAGCAGACGGAGCGAGTCGTGGTACATCACCGTATGCGGAGACGCCATCGCGCCCTTCATCTCGGAATAGACGATGCCGTTGCGCATCAGAGTCTTGCCGTCGT
The DNA here is from genome assembly GCA_945834475.1 of uncultured Verrucomicrobiota bacterium. Classification (GTDB taxonomy): domain Bacteria; phylum Verrucomicrobiota; class Kiritimatiellia; order RFP12; family UBA1067; genus UBA1067. The sequence goes on along the minus strand of CAMAHK010000071.1, from coordinate 10,434 downwards.
ATTCGTAATGCCAGCCCTCTTGGCGCATCGACCAGTCGCTCTTGACGGTGTTCGGATGAAAGACCGCATCGAGATAAACCTCCGTCAGGTTGAGGAAGTCCTTCTCGTTTCGCGAAGCGACCGGATAGCCCGTCGAGTCCTTCGCGGTATAGGCGTTCATGTATGTGTGCGGCGAGCTTTTCAGCATCTCGACGAACGGCTCGCGACTCGGGAACTTCTCCGAGCCGCAGAGGACGGCGTGTTCGAGGATGTGCGCGACGCCCGAATCATCCTCAGGAATCGTCCGGAAGACGATGACGAACGTGCGGTTCTCGTCCGCACAGTCCACCCAGACGAGTTCCGCCCCGTTCTTTGCGTATTCCATCCGCCACAGTTTGGCGGAAACGTCCGGGAGTTCCTCAACGGACCTGACATCAAATCCAAACATCGTTGCCATCGTGCCTAAGAGAAGAGTCGTGATCATAGTCCGCGTATTATATCAAAAACGAATTGGCTCGTTGTGATCAGCCGTCGGGGTCGACGCGCTTGCGCAGGGCCTTTTTCTCGGACTGCGCATGCTTGTCGGCGAGCATTCTCTGCTTCTGCTTGCGACTGCGGCGACGCTTCTGGCGGCGGATCTTCTCGCGCTTCTGCTGTTCGGCGCTCTTGCGTCCCTGCTCACGCTCGAGAATGAGCTCTGCGAGCGTCCGCCGCGCAAGCCAACGGTTCGTCTCGCGACTACGCGTCTGGCCGCAGCGCACCTGGAAGCCGCTCGGCGCGTGCTCAAGGCGGACGACGTTCGACGTCTTGTTCGTCTTCTGTCCGCCTGGACCGCCGCCCAGAATGAAGCTCTCCTCAAGGTCTTCCTCAAAGACGGACGCCTCGTCCATCAACGCCTTGATGCGCTCGATCGTTTCCGGTGAAATCATAGCGCAATCTCGCCGATCAAGACCTTGTCCTTCGGCTTGTCGAGCCGGAGCGTCAGAATCTGCATCTTCTCATCCGTCTGCCCCCAGTTCGTGTAGACCGTCGCCTGCACGGTCGTCGCGCCCGTCAGCGTCGTCTGGTGCGAGGCGAAGTAATTCGTCAGCACCTTGTAGACGCCGCGCTGGAGGTCTTTCGCGAGATACTCCTCGGGACCATACCCCGTCGTCACGTCCTCAGAGACAAAGCCACCCTCGGCCGTGCGGCGATGGCCGTAGTACGCCTCCTCGCCGTTCGGTTCGAGAACGTGCAGGTCGATGTCCGTCTCGTCCGCATCCCATGCGAGCACGATGCGAAGGCCGACCGGCAGATCGCGCCGATACGCCGCATCAAACTGCGGAATCTCAATCGTCACGTGATTCGTCGCACACCAGGCGAGGAGTCCGTTCAGTTCCTCCAACGCAAAGATCGCAACTTGGAAATCGTTGCCGCGCCGCGTCGACCGCCGCGCAAAGTTCGTAAACGCCGCCTTCTGCAGCATCTTCGCCGCCTCGGCAAGATCCCCCGTACCGCATATCTGCCGAGGCGAAGCCGAGCTGCCGAAGGCAGTCGCTAGAGCAGTGTGCGTCTCGCCCGCGGCGCTGACCAGCCGCTTTCCCCGTTCCATCAGAACCAGCCCGAGGTCTCGCCAGGAGAGTCCCTCCTCGCCGCGCTGCGTCAGCACCTTGCGGAAGACCCGCACCGCGAAATCATATTCGCCCGCCTGACGGAGTCGCCAGCCCATCGTGCGCCACAAAGCCGGGTTCTCAAGCTTGAACTCCGCGAGGTTCGAGATCACGCGACGGCCGATCTTCGCCTCGCCTTGCGCGAAGAAGAAGTCCGCACAGTCAAGGTAGAAGGCCGGCGAATCCTTGTACGCCGCGCGCTCCTTCAAATAGACCTGATACGCCGCGCCCTTCTCTGCCGCCTTCAGCGCCGCGACATACGGCGTCTTCGGATCCCACGCCTTCAGCGTCACACTCGCCGACGGCGCCCCCTCCGTACCGCGTCCCCTCTCCGTACCGCGGTGCGTCCCGCCCGCGGCGTCTCCACTCCATCCGCCCACAACACGGGCCACCGCCGCCTCCCGCTCCAAATACCGATTGCCCGACACCGAACGCGCCGCACGCGCACGCGGCGCGGGCGCGGAAGCCGACACTTCCACTGCTTCCTCGAGCATCATCGCCGCCGGAGCCGATTCGTTCCGCTGCAACCCGACAGCCCCCGCGACGCGGTCGAAGAGTCCGCTCTTCGGCGTCTCGATCTTCGGCTTCGGACTCTTCCACCAGGTGACGCGCTCTTCCCAATACCGCAAAAGCTGCGTCTCGAATTCGGCCTGGGCCTTCTTCGCGGCAATCGGATCGTCCTCCGCCGCGCGGCGCTTGAGCCATTCGGCGTGGACGGCGAGATTCGCCGGCGGCTCGATCTTGTTGTCGAGCCACTGCTGGAGCGTCTCAAGAACGATCAGGGAGAGTCCCGGCCCCGCGACGCCGTACTTGCGTCCAAGCGCCAGGAACTCGTCCTTGCGCACATCGGCCTGGCTCGCAAGGTCCTGCATCCGCCGCGCCGCCCAGACGGTCGCCAGGAGTGTCGACGGCTTCGGCGCAAGGCGCGGCATCTTCTCGTTCGGACCGACCTTGCGCACCTCGACAACCCGCACGGGCGCCGCCGGCCGCGACGCGAAGGCCAAGCCCTCGCGCTCAACCGTACCGCGTGCCGTCCCCGGCCGCGGCGTTTCCAAGTCCCCCAGCGTGTCGATTTCGTCCGAAAACAGCAAAGTTCCCGCCGTGCCCTCACGGCGTGGCAGGTCCAAGCCCTCCGCAGCCTTCAGCGCCGCCGCGAGATCCGTGCCGCCGTCATAGACAACCGCATCCACGGCCGCCAGCAACGCCTCGCGCGTCGTAAACGCCAGCGGCGCTTCCGGCTCATTCGCAAAGACAATGAGCCGCCAGTCGCCTGTCTCGGGCAAAGTCGCGAGCTTCGCGCGATCCGCCGCGACCTTGTCGAGACGCGAGAGCGACGCATCCCAGAGGATCACGCCGGAGGAGAAGGAGGAAAATTCTTCTGAGACGCGACAAGAGTGTCGCGTCCCCGTTGTCGCGACGAAGATGTCATCGCCATCGCGCTCAAAAACAGGATCTCCCGTCCATTCTCCACCTCCACCGACTTTCTCCACCTCTACCCCACAGACATACTCGACCTCGGCGCGGCGGGGCTGGTTCGGGTTGAGCGGGAAGATGCGCGTCTTCCAGAGGTTGCCCTTCACCTGCTCGACAAGACCCGGGTCGACGCCCTTACGGACCTCATTTTCGAAGGCGACGCGCGCCTTCTCCTTTTCGCAGACGACACCCGGCACCAGCTCGCCGTTCACTTCAAGCGCGTAGCCGCAGACAAAGGCATCTTCGGGAATCGGGAACTCGAAGTCGCCCTGCATCGTGCGGGCGTTCGGATTCGTGAAGACAAAGCTCGCTTTCACGCGACGGAAGAACGCGTTTTCCTCGACGGTCGTCACGGACTGCGTGACGGCAATCGGCTGCTCGTCCGCGCGCAGGTCGACGGGACGGATCACCGGCGGCGGCAGGACCTCGGCCGACGCCAGTGCGATGAATCCAAAGGACAAAAAAGCAAGAAGTGAATTTTTCATATCCACATTATACAGCAAAAAGGCAAAAAAGACGAGACCCCAAGCAGGTCTCGTCCGTTCTCCCCGTAGGCGGGGAATGCGCATTTAGCCCGTGCGACTCAGCCCTCGGCTTCGAGCGCCGCATCGACTTCGTCGGTCGTCTCCATATTCGTGTAGACGTCCTGCGTATCCTCGAGGTCCTCGAGCATGTCGGTAAGCTTGTTGATCGCCTTCGCAACCGCGACGTCGGAGACCGGACTCGTCATGTTCGGGACGAGACCGATGTTCGAATTCTCTTCATCGATCGCGATGCCCGCCGCCTTGATGGCTTCGGAAACCGTCACGAAGTCGGTCGGCTGGCACTTGACCGTGAAGCCACCGTCTTCGACGAGAACATCCTCGGCACCCGCCTCGAGCGCAACTTCCATCACCTTGTCTTCGGTGAGGCCGTCAGCCGCCGGGATCATGACCTGGCCAAGCTTATCGAAGAGACGGGACGCGCTGCCCGGCTTCGCAAGTTCGAGACCATTCTTCTTGAAGACGTTCGAGACTTCAGCCGCCGCACGGTTCTTGTTATCCGTCAGGACGCGGACGACGATCGCGACGCTGCCCTTGATGGCCTCGTACTGAGCGTCGACCATTTCCGCGGACTCGAGCTCGCCCGTGCCCTTCTTGATCGCGCGATCGATGTTGTCGTTCGGCATCTGAGCCGCCTTCGCCTTCGCGATGAGCGTACGGAGCGTCGGGTTGTTGTCGGGGTTGCCACCCTTCGCCTTCACGACGATCGTGATTTCCTTACCCAGCTTCGAGAAGATCTTACCCTTCTTCGCATCCGCCGCGCCTTTCGCGCGCTTAATTGTCGCCCAGTGGCTATGACCTGACATGATTATCTCCTTATGTGTTTGAGAGGTTTGAAACGGTTGAAAGGTTAAGGAATCGATCAGACCTTGTGCCTGAACGTGATCCGCCCCTTGCCGAGATCGTACGGCGAGATCTCGACGGTGACCTTGTCGCCGATCGCGATCTTGATGAAGAACTTACGCATCTTGCCCGAAATGTGGGCCAAAACTTCGTGGCCGTTCTCGAGCTGAACCTTGTACATTGTCGCGGGCAAAACCTTGGTGACGGTGCCCGTCACCTCAATCGCCTGATCTTCTTCTTTCGCCATGTAGGTTTTAAACCTTTTTTGTCTGATAATTTTTTATATTATATCATTTCCAACCGCCCAAAGTCAACCTCCATGGGTTTATTGCTTCGGGCGGCAGATGACAATCGTATTGTCGTCCCCCAGTCTCACTTCCATGCTTCCCCCATTCACCTCGTTTCAAAAGAATCATTGCCTTATTACAACCTTCTGGCACGCGCTCTTGATTGCAGTGTATTCGGATCGGGCTTCCGCCTTAGTCAGGCGATAGTAGTCCGCGTCTTTAATGAGATCGCCAAGATCAAGCGCATGTTCGCCGCCATTAGGATTGGGATTGACATCGAACATCGGAGCGAGCCGCCAACCCTTCGGCGTCAAGAGAAAGCCGTGGTTGCGCAAATGATCATCCGTATTTCCGATGATATACGAAAAAACCATGCGCCGCCAGAGTTCCTTCAAATCCTCTTCGGGCGCGGCGCTATTCTGCGAAAGCCACTCCGCGATTTCCAGATAACTGCGATCCTCTTCACCGTCAATCGCGCCAAGCATCGTCATTGCCGAAGCGTAGTGGATTCGCCGCGCACCCTCTCGATCGAATCGCTTCGAGAAGAAGGTCGTGCCGGACTTGGAAAGCTTTTGACACTTCGTCTCCGGCACATTGAGCCCCACCTTGCGCGCGAGGACACTCGTCTCATATTCGAGCCGGCCGACATCCTCCTCGTCTTTAACGGACGGGAACTTGGCGATCCAAAGGCTCCCGTCAGGCGCCGTCACATTCGCCTTCGGTCGCGCACCGCCGAGCGATGTGCCAGGCCGAAACAAATCCTTGAGCCACGCCTCTTCGTCCCCATGGTCGTCCGCATCCAGATGCTTCGCCGACTCCTCCAACTTTCTCAGCGTCGTCCAAGGCGGCGCGGCATCCCCGAGATCGGACGCGACGAATTCACCGGTTTGATCGTCCTTTATCCGCAGCGCACCCAGCCGCGTCAAATCACAAACACCCAGCACATAATCGCTCTCCAGAAGCGTCCGCTTCTCACGACGCTTGATGAGCTTCCGGCCCCACCGATCCGGCGCAACATCCGCCAAGAATCCGAAAATACCCGTACCGAGCGGATATTGCGGACCCGCAACGTTGCGAATCGCAGGATCAATCATCGGCCTCTCGCTTTTCAGATATTCGCTCGCATAGCGGAACATATACGTCTCGCGTCCACGAACCTGATCGATTGTGAGCGAGCCAATGCGCTCTTCGGAAAGATAAAGCGAGACTTCATTCTTCATAGCGCGGCGTCCTGAAGATCGCGTCCGAGAATGTCATTCGCGGCAACTTGCGCGATATCGTCCTGAAAACCGAGACACGCGATAACGGCCATATAATTCGCCATCGAGACCTGTGCTTCGCCGCGCTCGAGCGAACGAAGCGTCATCAGCGACATATTCGCCCTTTCCGCCATCATCTTAGAGGTGATCTTGCGGCGCTTGCGCGCGAGCCGCAAGTTCTCCCCCAGCGTCTTCAACGCCTTCTGCGCCTTCGGATATATGACATTCTGCCGTTTCATTAGCATATCTCTTTTATTGATGCTAATATTATAACACATTGCGTCTGATACGACAACTGACCGAAAGGAAAATGCGGCTTCTCCCCGCTTTTAAGGATGCACATTGTTCCGTTGTCCACGGTTAAGATTACGGGATACATCAAATTCGATATTAGGGTCGTTCACATTTGGATTGTAACTCGATTGTCTGTAGGTCAGCTCACGCCCAATTCGAAATGGACCATAAATTTTTGAGTAATTGGCAGAAACGATATTCCCTTTCCCGTCGGTCTTCACGCGAGATCGTACCACAAGGTACTCGTCGTCAAAGAGAATCGGTCGCTCCGAATCTTCTTGACGAGTGTCAAACCTTGCATACGCAGAATATTCAATCTGAGACTGATAGAGATGATTTCTGTCGGCCAGATAAGCCGACTGTAGATTATCCGACTTCACCTTCGTTGCCCTGTAAGCCCCCGAGAAAGGCTCTTTGAACACGATCTTCCCAAAGCAACGCACATCTTGTTCCGTCTGCTGCCAATTGTATTCAACATCGAAATCGGCAACTTCGCCCTTACCCAGTGGAGACAGCCAATCTCCAAGTTGAAGGTCATACCCCCAACAGCCCTTCTTGGACGGCATTGAGTATTTTGTCAGTGCACCAAAACTATGCATGGGCACTAGGTTAATGCGTCGTCTGAGGACAAAGGAAAGATTGGTCTTTATTGAGTCGAACTCAACGCCTCCCCTCAAATCGTCATGCGATGAAAATCTCCCGTACCGCATTTGAAATCGGATGCCCTTCATCATCAACAACTTTGACAAGGACTTCACAATCCCTGGCTCCGGCCAGCAATGCGCAAGATATCAAGCAAAACAATAAGGCCTTTCTCATGACGCTGTACCCGCCTTCTCAATAACCTAAAGTCATCTTTTCGGCTCAAGATTCGTGTCGTTGGGGATTGGGTTGAATTGATAGTTCACTCCCATTTCCGCAGTGCCACGCCATCCTCCAAAAATAGAAATCGCACGTATTGCAGAATAATTCGCATCAACCACGGTCCCATATTGGTCGAGAGTCGTGCGGCTGCGAACAACCATCAGCTTCCCCTTGGGTATTCCCGTCTCCTTCCAGCCTCCATCAACCTTTTCGACCTTACAGACTAGTTCAGTCTGAAGGCATTGATTTGTATCGGCCTGATAGATCCCCGAGAATGCGCTGCCATATGTTTTGTCTGCGTAATAATATCCATCCCCATTCCGAGGGAAGCGCACCCTTAACTCAAGAAGATCTGAATACATGGACTGCTTCCCGTCCCATTTCAGATTAACGGCAAAGTCCTCGATCTTGCCTTTTCCCGCTGGCGCGACCCAATCTTGCTTCTCCATGTCAAAGCCTATCCATTCGCCATTATTAGGGATATCAAAGCCTGCATTATGACAAATCAGCGACACAGGAGACTTAATCTCGCGAAGCGGAATATTCAATGTATCACCCCAGGGCAACCATCTCCCATCCTTGACTTCATGTTCACGCCCCATTCGGATATAACTCAATTTCTTAAAGGCCTTGTAATATCCGTCTTTCTGAACCTCAATCTCGATTTCGTTTCCTGTTGTCTTTCCGGAGATGACAAAAACACCGTTTGTATCCGTTGTACCATTAAGACAATAAGCACGCTCCCTAAATGTCATTCCCATCAAGACCTCGACCCTCGCATTGGGAACAGGGACACCATCATCTGATTTAGCGACGAGCCTAATGCACGTCTCCGCTCCTTTGCGTTCGGCTTCGAGAAAGTCAGGATCCTTCTTGTAAGCCAATGCTTCAAAATTCAATGCCAACAGCCAGCAAACAAGCACCAGCAGATTCTTCATCTCAAACCGCCCTTCTCTATGACTTTGTTGTAGAACATGAAGTTATAAAAATACGAGACATCCTTCATATCAGAATGCAACCATCTTGTATCCCATTTTGAACGCACAGGCCAACCATTCGGTTTACTTACACCACAATGTGTCTGAAACGCTGAATGCTCGTTTTCGGCTTCTTCGTCATCACCATCACTAGTAGCAAGTTCTGCATCTTCTTCGTTCAGATCAAAATTATCCTGGTTGCCGATAGCTTGATAAAGATCCCTAGCGCCTGTAGCTCTAGCAAGGGACGGGATGCCATGTGTTAAATGCGCCGCCCGAACAAGGAGACTTATGTTGGTTGAGTTCATGCTCGTCGGATAGCAATAGAACACCGTATTCGTCTTGAACTCTGTCGGATCTCGACCATCGATTAGACGCGCCTCTTCTTCAGATATTTTATTTGCACCAAGCCAGTTTTCCTCAATATTCCATCCAGACCAAGTCGTAGCGCCCAACACCTCATGATTCCCGCGCCCTTTCCACAACTCCTGATGATGCCATGAATATTGCACATAACCTGAAGTTGCACCCACAAGCAGATGAATATTGTTGTTGTGCCGCAACTCCAAAACTTCATCACCCGTCGAATAAAAATTCACGGCATATTGAGCGACATCGATGAAACGTCCCGGCCATCCGAGATATTTGCGATCATCATTTGCATCATTCGCAAACAACGTATGCCAATTGGAAGTCCACGAATTTGTTGGATAATTCTCCCAGTCAGGATGGACAAGTTGCGGCACACGAATGGATAATGTCCCCTCTGGATAATACGCCTCGGACGGAACAGCCGAATCACACATGAGGTATCTTGAGACTTGAAGTCCATGATCCTGAATCATCGACGAAACAACCATGTTTCCAAGCGAGTGCGCCATAATTACCTTTTCGCCTGGAATCGCACGAATGCTTGACGCAATCTGACTCGCCACGACAAAGGCATTGGAGGCGTTCTCATGGTAATTAGCCGGCGAACCAATATTGCTTCTCCAATCAACATTGTAGAAATCGGCCTTGCAGCCCGCAAGCCACGTCCGCTTGAAGACAGCATCTCCCCATGCCTCGGCGTGCTCCTCGTCAACGTTCGCCCCGTGGAGGAAGACGAGCGATTTCGTATTTCGCTCCTCCCACAACGCATGAAATGCACTTGGACGAACAATGGCATCGCCAGAGACATCACGGAAATTGTACCACGAATACATCTCTTTGACGGGGAGGATTGTCATCGGAACGGAGTACGAGTAGAGGAGCGAACCATCCACTCGGATTTCGCAGCGCAACGACACATAAGGCCTTTTCGCTTCGCAGATCATCAGTCCCGAATCCTCGGAAAACCGCGCCAGAAGTTCGAGCGGAAGCTCAACGCCACCCGCCGGAAGTTCCGCAAGTTGAGCATAGGGCAGCGGCTGCCCCGTCAGCGTCACCGTGTTTGTCGTCTGGATGGACCCGGCCTGACTCCACGGCACGTCCGCAAAACAGAAATTGAACGAGTTCGTCTCCGCCCACTGCGGCTTGACGACATAGGTCACACGGTCGCCCCACGCATCTTTGAACGGCTTGAAATCCAATGCCGCCGGGAAGAAGTTGACGAGGTCGAAGGTTCCGTTGACCACAAGGTCCCTAACATTGGGCGTATAGTCATCAACGGCTCCGATGTAGTCGCCCTTGTTCGTGTCCTGATTCGTCCAATAGTAGAACGTCCGTCCTGAGAGCCAGGCCGCCGCATCACCGTTATCAATAGATGCATCGCGCGTGATGTCGAGACGAATCGGCGGCAGAACCGACGTGATGCGCTGCACGGCCTCATCCTGAACGAACTTACCGTCTATGACCGTCCAGTACCGGAACTTGAACGTGACGCCGCCGAGAGAAGACGATGTGATCTGAATGGGCATCTCGGACGAATCTCCGTAAGTGCTGCGCCGCATCAAAGCCTTCCAATAGGACATCGAGAGATTCTTGACAGGCGTTGTTGCCGTATCAAGAAGCTTCCGATACTCCCATGTCGGCCGATCAAGATACCACACCGTGAACTGCCCTGTGGCATCTGCGAGCTCCAGATGCACGTTCCCGCTCGGCAGCTTTACGTTCGTGACCAGGGACAGCGACGGAGCTTCCCATACATTCGTGCACAACGTCATCGGATACCCGAATCTTCGGTCAAGCGCATTGCAGACCGGCAGATCCACCCCAGATCCGCCACGGATTCCAACTCCTAGAACAGTCTTATTATACCGCCTGTAGACCTCGCCATTACGCGCAAA
>CAMAHK010000070.1 GCA_945834475.1 uncultured Verrucomicrobiota bacterium | reverse complement strand
ACTACAACGCTATCGACCTCACCGAGACCAGCCCGATCTTCGGACGAATCAACCTGCTGACAGGAGAGAACGACAGAGAGGCCGTCTACGGAAAGAACACCGAAGCCGTGCGCAAAGTTCCGGGTGGCTTTGACGCCCTAAGCATCAATGGATCACAAAATATCATCGACCGAATTGAAGGCGTGAAACGCGTCAGGGTGCGAGTCGACCGCTACGCAGTTAATGATTTACTTCTTGGTAACACAATCGATGAAATTCGAGTGCCGAACCGTGTGTTAATCGATAAGGTCCTGGATCTGGATCAGAAGCCCTTCCTGCATGAAGGCGACGTTCTGGACGACGAAGCGCTCGATATCGACTGGCTGTACGCCAATTCTGAAATAATTACCTCGAGTGCGGTCGATCAAAAGTTTGGCGGTCGAGTAAGTTCAATTTCGTATCGAATCGTAATCGGGGACGAAGACTTTATCCATCCGACGGCGGCAACGAACGCGATGTTCTCGACTGTGTTCGTCCGGAAGTTCAGCGAAACACACACCAGCCCGAAAGAGATGTCGGCATCGGCTCTGAATAACAAGCCATCATTCAGTTGGTCGATGGGCGGCGATGAGTCGTTCGTGGCGTTCAAGGTCATTGTCATGCAGGGCGACAACACAGTCCGCGAGAGCGAGATTCTTCGAGCCCCGCCCAGAGACAGCAGCGGCTATTACCAGTGGAATTCGCCCTGGACTCTCGCCGTCGGCAATTACATATGGAAGGTCTCCATGTATAACGCGAAATTCCCAGACAACGAAGAGAAGATCGTCGTCTCGGGTTGGTCAGACGCCGCCGGTTTGACGATCGATTAACAGAAAGGAGCAACCAATGAAACGCCTCGCCACCAGCATTCGCAAATTCGCCAATTCACCAATTCGCCAACTCCCCCGCCTCGCCCTCGCCGCAGTCCTGTCCTTCGCCGCATGCGGCGAAGCCCTCGCCTCCGTTCCCCTGCGCTGGACCGTCGAAACCTCGCGCGCCCAGCCCGCCGTCTTCGAGGCCTACCACGGCGAATCCCTCGACCTTGCAGCCACCTTGCAAAGCTACGGCAAGCCCGTTGAAATCGACCCGCAAGCCGAATGGCACATCTACTGGCAAACCAACGGAATGGCCGACGCCTGGTGGTCCGCCCCCGTACCGCCGCCCGTCCCCGGGCGCGGAGTGGTAACCGCCACCTTCACCCCCGCCATGGACCCCGGAGCCCCCGCCGTCAACGGCTTCATCGGCTCCCCCGGCAACAACTACCGAGCCGCCTTCACAATCCGCTTCCGCCACGCGCCCGGCGCGACGCCGAACACGCTCACGAAGCCCGTCCCGATCCTAGACCTCGCCAATACGACCGTCATAAACGCGCCCTGGCCGACAGACGAGACCATCAAGGCCGTCGTCCGCGAAGTCGTCGACGAGACCGGCATTCAGGCCGGAGTAGACGAGAACGAGGTCAAAGGCATCGTCACGAATACCGTCGACAAGGCCTATGTCGAAGGGCTCGGCATATCGTCTCAAGAGCAAGACCCGACATGGCAAACCGACAAGGATTTGCTTGGCGTAACCGAGCGCCCTGACGGTACTCTTGGCGTAGAATATTCAGTAACTGCCAGATACGCATCAACTGCTTCATCATCAGAATTAGCAAATTTTGCTTATAGCGCAAGTAGTATCAGTGACGAGAACGGAGATGCTCATTCTTGGTCCGAAATCGATGGATTAAGTTCCGATGTCCAATCCGCCTACGCCTGGAGCCAGAACGTCTACCGCTACATGACGGCCAACACGAACGCCTGGTTCACCGGGACGAACTACGTCACCAATGCCCAGCAGGCCGCCCTGCGTCACAAGTTCGCCTTCGAAGCGGGCATGGACCTCTCCGTCGTCCCGTGCTCAATGGCCCTCTGGGAAATCCGGGACGGCGAGAAGGTCTGCGTCTGGGACCAGCGCGACTGGGATTCGTGGTACTGGGCCTTCAAGCGCCAGCAGCTTCTCGGCGAGATTGACCCGAAGATTGACGCGAAGGCCGACAAGGCCTGGTCTCATTACACGGCAACCGGCATCGACAACCCGGCGGAAGACACCGTCTGGCTTGACACGCCGAAGGTCGTGCTCTCGGCGGGCTATGCCTGGCAGCGCAACCAGACGACGCGCGGCTCCTTCTTCACCCTCGTCAACAGAGGCGGGCTCACGTCCGTTGGATCCAACCGGGACGGCAGTTACTTCGAGATCAAGGATGACGAGGGCAACTCCATCTTCAAGATCTCAAAGACCGACTCCTACATGGCCGACGCCGACGCGGCATCCATCCATGTCGAAGACTCCGTCACGCTGACGGTCAATTACCAGAGCAATGTGCAGCCCGTGGCCTACTGTTGCACCGACATAGCCGCGAAAGAATTCAAGGAAGAGACCGACCCCGACTGCCCGGCAACCGTCGTCTGGTCTCATTCCGGCTCGACCTACACCGTTCGGGCAACGCCGAAGGTGCCCGACGGCAAGCTCTTCCTCTTCGCGAAGGTCAGAGTCGAAGGCCAGACGAAGAACGAATTCGCCGCGCCGGTCGAGTTCACGAAGATCGTGATCGGCGGCGTCACCTACACTGTCGGCACGGCCACGATCAACGGCAACACCGTTCTAACCCTAACCCGCTAACGTACCGCGGTGCGTCTCGCCCGCGGCGCTTCCAAGCCACAAACCAAATGAAAACCTTCCGTAAACACATCGGCCTACTCATCCTCGCCGTCGGCGCGACCATCTACGCGGCGAACAAGGCGACCTATCAATGGCGCTTCCGCTTCGAAGCCGGTCTCTCCGACGCGGGCTCGTCCGCCGTCGGCAACGAAGTCACCGTCAGATGGAGCTACAAAGACGAGGTCAAGTACGATGTCTTCAAGTGGTCGTGGCGCTATGCCAAGCTGACCGATGCGACGGGTGCCGAGTATGCCGGCGAATGGCACGCCCTGCCCGACGCGCTCGTGATTGAACGATCGGCATCGGCAGTCATTGAGCCCCACGAAGGCGGCGTCGACATCATCTGCTGGGCCGTCCATACTGTCGGCCCGACGGTCGTGACGAATGGCGTCTACCGCCTCCCAAACGTCATGCACCCGATTGATGGCGACCCAGAGAAGTGGCTGACGCCGACAACGCCCATCAAAGCCGACGACGAATGCTTGAGCGGCAATCCGCCGCCCCCGCCCGAACCTATCTACATCCCCGCCGAACTTATCAACAAATTCCTGGAGGAAAACGAATGAATACCATCACCATCATCATCTGCGCCGCGCTGACCTGGAACAGCTACGCCGAGGAACAGCCCGAGGCATCTGAAATCGAGACGATTGTCCGAGCCGTCGAACAGACCACCGGCTGGACCGCCGACGAGCTGAAGGCGGGTCTCGACCGCCTTGATCGACTCTATCAGACGGACATGAAGGACAAGGCCGGGCGAATCCGCTGGCACGGACCGATCATCCGCACTGAATACCGAACCAACGATCTCGTCAAGGTCCATCATCACGAGGACGGCTTCACCCACTCTGAATCGTTTCATCCTGTGAAGGTTCCGCCTGTCAAGGAACAGATCTCCAAAGCCGAGCGGAAGGCCAAGGCCGAAGCGGCCCGCCTGAAGCAGATCGCCGACCTCGAGGAACACTTTGAAGAGCGCGTGCAGGCCCTCATGAAGCAGCGTCAATGGCCCGAGCCACTCGCCCGTCTCTACCTTGAAAACGACCTGACGAAGCTCAAGGGAACCGTCACAGTAGAGGCCACCATTACGCCCCAGGAATAACCCATGACCATCACCCGTCAAAACGAACTCAACCGACTTCGCGCAGAAGTCGCCCGACTCAACCTCCAAGGCCGCGAAGTTGTCCTCGCTCTGACGCTCGAGCAGCTCGATGCCTCCTTCAACGGATGCGGCCCGGAATACCTGCCGTCGTTCGCCCGCAAAGCGCTCGACAAGATCACGGCCGTCTTCGCCCCGGCTGTCATGGTCCACGACGTTGACTTCACGAATGCCGACGGACTCAAAGCTGCCTTCGACGCGGCCAATAAGTGCCTCCTCGTCAACTGCGTGAAATGCGCCCTCGATGCCGCGCCCTGGTACAGCCGAAAGCGTTACATCCTCCTCGCCGAGGCCTGGGCCATCTACCGCGCCTGCTCTAAATTTGGCTGGTCAGCCTGGCTGGCAGCCTACAACCAAAACACCAACCAATAAGTAATCAACCATGAAGAAGTTCATGCTCCTCGTAGCGATCGTACTCGCCATCATCCTCGCCGGATGCCGTTCGGTTGAGGTCACTAACCACGGCCAGGACTACGTCCGGAACTCTGATGGAAGCCCCGTCCTCGTCAACGGCAAGCCGGTCGTCTTCAGCAAGGGCTGGTCGGTCGAGCATTTCCAGCACTGGATGTCAACCAAGGCCGACCGCCTGAAAGCCAAGATCAAGCCCGACGCGATTGAGTTCGCCTTGAACGGACTCAACTCCGATCCGGACGGTGAAGATCTCGAGAAAGCCGTTAAGGCCTCCGGCAATTCAGCCGGCCAAGTCATCGGCGCAGCAGCTGCCGCCGCCACAGGACTCTAACCTCTTCCAGCAACTGGCTTTAACACCTCCTGCAAAGATAACGAAAGACGGCTGCAAGGCCGTCTCTTTTCGTCTAATCAGTTGAAATTGACATAATAGGCATTATCGACTATCTGATTCTCATTCTCAAATACCGTGGCGCGATACATCGCCACGAAACTTAAACCTGTTCCGACTCCAGCGCGTTCTTGAGTGTCTTTGAATTGACACCCTTGTCCGGCTTGCCGCCGAGCTTGAGAATTTTGAGCGCAGGTCCCTTCACGCACTGGCCCGTCGGTTCGGTCACGGCCAGGCCCAAGACGGTTTCATACGCGGCGGAAGCCTCGTTGAGACCATTCCCCATCGCCTCCATTCCCTTGAACAGGCGGTCAACATACGTCACCAGGAGTTTCGCCTGCTCGACAATCTTATCACTGTTCTTGACGGCATTGTACTTGGACCAGCTCTTGCTGACCAACAGCAGACTCCCGTAGAGCGAGAGCGGCGAAACGAGCGCGACCTCGTTCTTGCTGGCGTAGTCGACCAGCGACGGCTCCTCTTCAAGGGCTGCCGCGAGCGCGGCGTCGCAGGGCACGAACATGACCGTGATCGGCAAAATCTCGTAGCCCTCGCGCAAGGGCTTCTGCGTGTTCGGGTAATCAGCCTTCTTCAGTTCGTCAATGTGGCGCTTGACGCTGGCGACGTGCTCCTTCAGCGCGGCGGTGCGCTCGGTGCCGGGCGCCATCTTGTAAGCCTGCTCGTACTTCGTCCAGCTCATCTTCGAGTCGATGATGAGGATTTTCTGCGAACACGGGTCGAAGACCTGGTAGTCGGGAATGCCCGAACCGGAACCGGTCTGCGCAACGTAATGTACGCCCTCCTTCAGTCCGCAGTTTTCCAGCACCTGCCCGAGGATGCTCTCGCCCCAATTCCCCTGCTTCTTGTTGGCTCCCGTGAGCGCATCCGTGAAGGACTTCGCCTGGAGTCCGAAACTGAGGGACGTGTCGTGAAGACCCTTGCAGAAGCCCTCCATCTTGAGGCCGATCTCGCTCTGGCACTTCGTCGCCTCCTCCGTCGTCTTGCGCATCGCTTCGAGTTGCTGGCGCATCGGCTCCATCAGAGCCTTCACCTGCTGGCCATTCTGCGCCGCGAGTTCCTTTTCGCGGGCCTTGAGGGACTCATTGGTGATGTTCGTCACCTTCTCGAGCAACGCGCTGACGGACTCCCGCGTCGTCTTCTCGCGCTCCGCGTTGAGCCGCTCGTTCGCCGCACGATCGGCGGCGCGTCCCTGTTTCTCAGCCTCGAGCTCCGCACCCTTCTGGCTCAACGACGCACGAAGAGAGGCCTCGCGACTGGACATCACGGCCCATGTCACGATACCCCCAAGCACCACACCCAACACAACTGCAAGAATATTCATCACACCATCATTATATCATTTTACCATCCCGCATGTCATTGCCGCGCGAACCGGGGGTAGGGGCCCGCCAACATACGTCAGACAACATAGATTGAAGAAAACGAACCCCGGTTCAGACCGGGGTTCGTTTTGAGGTACGTTCAAACGGCGCAGCCGCTCGCGTCCGCCGACTTAGCCGAGGAGGTCGTCGTCGCCACCGCCCATCGTCTCCGCGGCGTCGAGGATGTCGGCACCATCGGCGGAGGTGTCGTTTTCGGCGGCCACGTTGACCGTGAAGGCCGGCTCGAGATCGCTCTCGTCGTCACCCTCTTCACCCGGCACGCCCGAGGTCGGGATGCCGTAGAGCTCCTCGTTTTTCTTGCGCTGCTCCTCACGCAGCTTGTCCATCTCCTCATCGGAAATGGCGTCCCCGAGCGGGACGAGCTTGAGGTAGCGGTGCATCGGGAAGCCCGTGCCGCCAGGAATGAGGTGGCCGAGGATGACGTTCTCCTTGAAGCCGCGGAGTTCGTCGACCTTGCCCATCGTCGCGGCCTCGGTGAGGACGCGCGTCGTATCCTGGAAGGACGCCGCCGAGATGAACGAGTCGGTCTCGAGCGCGGCCTTCGTGATGCCGAGAAGCGCGGGCTGGGCCTCCGCCGGACGGCGGCCTTCGTTCATCATCTCCTCGTTGACGCGCAAGAACGTCTGACGCGTAACCTGCTCGCCCCAGAGGAAGTCGGTGTCGCCCGGGTTCGTGATGCGGACCTTGCGAAGCATCTGGCGGACGATGATCTCGATGTGCTTATCGTTGATCTCGACGCCCTGGAGACGGTAAACCTGCTGGACTTCGTTGACGAGGTATTTCTCGAGTTCCTGCGGACCGGAGACCTCGAGGATCTCCTGCGGAATGACCGGACCTTCAGTGAGCTGCTGGCCCTTCTTCACGCGGTCGCCCTTGAAGACGACGATCTGCTTGCCCATCGGGATGAGGTGCTCTTCCACGAGACCCGTGATGTCGTCGACGATCTTCACGCAGCGCTTGCCGCGGACGTTCTCGCCGAAGTCGACGATGCCCTCGATCTTCGCGATTTCCGCGGCGTCCTTGGGCTGACGCGCCTCGAAGAGCTCGGCGACACGCGGCAGACCGCCGGTGATGTCGCGCGTCTTCGCGGCTTCACGCGGCGTCTTCGCGAGGAGCATGCCGGCCGTGGCCTTCATGCCGTCGCGGACCATCACGATGGCGCCCGTCGGGACGTCGTGCGAGTCGAGCATCTTGCCGTCCGGATCGCGGATCTCGATGCGCGGGTGGAGGTTCGATTCGGAGGTCGGGAGGACGACGAGCGTCTTCGCGCCGGTCGCACGGTCGGTCTCGGTCTTCACCGAGACGTCTTCCTCGAAGTCCGCGAACACGACCGTACCGGTCGCTTCCGAGAGAACCGGGACGGAGTGCGGATCCCACTCGGCCGCCTTCTGGCCTTTCTTGACCTCGGCGCCGTCCTCGACGAGGAGGACCGTACCCATCTGGAGCTGGTAGGTGTCGAGCTTGTTGCCGTTCTTCGCATAGATCTCAAGCGAGCCGTTCTTGTTGAGGACGACTTCCTTGCCTTCGTCGTTACGCACCTTACGGACGTCCACGAACTTCGCGACACCGTCGTTCTTGAGGACGATCTCCGGCTTCGCCGCCGTCGCGCTGGCCGTACCGCCGATGTGGAACGTCCGCATCGTCAACTGCGTGCCAGGTTCGCCGATCGACTGCGCGGCGATGATGCCGACCGCCGTGCCGATCTCGACCTGCTTGCCCGTCGAGAGGTCGCGGCCGTAGCACTTCGCGCACATGCCGTGCTCCGCGTCGCAGGTGAGGCCCGAACGAATCCAGAGCTTCTCGATGCCCGCGGCGTTAATCTTCTTCGCCGCCGCCTCGTCGATGATCTCGTTCGCCGGGACGATCTCGTCGCCCGTCTTCGGATCGGTGACCGGATAAAGCGCCGTACGACCGATGCAACGCTCGCCGAGCGTGACCTTGACTTCGTCGCCCTCGATGATCGCCTCGACCTCAATGCCGTTCACCGTGTTGCAGTCTTCCTGCGTGATGATGACATCCTGCGAGACGTCGACGAGCTTACGCGTCAGGTAGCCGGCGTCAGCCGTCTTCAGAGCCGTATCCGCGAGACCCTTACGGGCACCGTGGGACGAAATGAAGTACTCGAGAACCGAGAGGCCTTCGCGGAAGGACGCGGTAATCGGGCGCTCGATGATATCGCCGTTCGGCGCCGCCATGAGGCCGCGCATACCCGCGAGCTGACGGATCTGGAGCTTTGAACCACGAGCCTTCGAGTCGACGAACATGTAGACCGGGTTGAGTTCGGTCGGGTTCTTGTTCTCGGGGCTGATGTTCTTGTCGATCGTCTTGTAGAGCTCGTCGCCGACCTTCTCCGTCGTCGTCGACCAGATGTCGACGATCTTGTTGTGACGTTCGCCGTCGGTGATGATACCCTGCTGGAACTGCTTCTGAACCTCGTCCGCCGCCTTGCGCGCCTTGTTGACCTCGGCGTCCTTCTCGGCCGGACGGATCATGTCCTTCAGGCCCATTGACGCGCCCGAGATCGTCGCGAACTGGTAGCCGAGCGCCTTGAGCTTGTCAATGGAGCCGACGGCGACCTCGTGACCCGCGACCTTGTGGCAGTCGAGAATCAGCTTGCCGATCGTGGACTTCGTGCACTTGTCGTTCCAGAAGCCCATCTCGGCCGGCCAGACGTTGTTGAAGATCACGCGACCCGCCGTCGTCTCGATCGTGCGGACGTTGGGATTGCCGTGGGGACGGCCCGTCGTGCCGAAGTCGGGGTTGCGATAGCGGATGCGGCTGTGATACGAGATGCAGCCCTCGGCAATGCCGAACTCGACTTCTCCGATGTCGTTAAAGAGCGGCAGGTGCTCGTCCGACATGTCGGTCTTGCCCGCGATCTTGCCCGCGAGCTTGTCCTGCTGCGACGGGACCGTGAGGAAGTAGAGGCCCAAGCAGACATCCTGGGTCGGCGTCATCACGGACTTGCCCGACGCCGGGCTGAAGATCGACGTGGAGGCGAGCATCATGAGCTTCGACTCCATCTGCGCCTCGACCGAAAGCGGCACGTGCACGGCCATCTGGTCGCCGTCGAAGTCGGCGTTGAACGGCGTACACACCATCGGGTGCAGGCGGATCGCCTTGCCTTCGACGAGCACCGGCTCGAACGCCTGGATCGACAGACGGTGAAGCGTCGGAGCACGGTTCAGGAAAACCGTCTTGTCCTTGATCACCTCGTCGAGGATCGCCCAGATCTGCTCGTCGTGACGCTCGATCATCTTGCGCGCCGTACGGACGGTGTGGCAGATGCCGCGCTCCTTGAGGATGCGGATGATGAACGGCTCGAAGAGGCGCAGCGCCATTTCCTTCGGCAGGCCGCACTGCGGGAACTTGAGCTCTGGGCCGACGACGATAACCGAACGGCCGGAGTAGTCGACGCGCTTGCCGAGGAGGTTCTGACGGAAGCGGCCCGTCTTGCCCTTCAGGATCTCGGAGAGCGACTTGAGCGGACGGTTGCCCGGGCCCGTGACGGCACGGCCGTGACGACCGTTGTCGAACACCGCATCCACCGCCTCCTGAAGCATGCGCTTCTCGTTGCGGATGATGACATCCGGCGTCTTGAGCGCGAGGAGGTTGCGAAGACGGTTGTTACGGTTGATGACACGACGATAGAGGTCGTTCAGGTCGGACGTCGCGAAACGGCCGCCTTCGAGCGGGACGAGCGGACGGAGTTCCGGCGGGATGACCGGCAGCACGTCCAGCACCATCCACTCGGGCTTCGAGTTCGAAACGCGGAAGCCCTCGACGACTTTCATGCGCTTGGCGATTTTCTTGCGATTCTGCTTCGAACGCGTGTTCGCCATCTCCTCCTCGAGGTCCAGCATG
Organism: uncultured Verrucomicrobiota bacterium; assembly: GCA_945834475.1. Classification (GTDB taxonomy): domain Bacteria; phylum Verrucomicrobiota; class Kiritimatiellia; order RFP12; family UBA1067; genus UBA1067. Next base: position 4,825 of record CAMAHK010000070.1, on the reverse strand, counting down.
AGCTGGTTGAGGTCGAGCTTGCGGAGCAGCTTGCGGACCGCTTCGGCGCCCATCTCGGCCTTGAAGTTGTCCTGGTACTTCTCCTCGGCGTCGAGATACTCCTGTTCAGTCAAAATCTGACCGACGCGCAGCGGCGTGTCGCCCGCCTCGACGACCATCCAGCACTGGTAGTAGAGGACGCTCTCGAGCTCGCTCGTCGTCTTGTCCAGCAAGAGACCCATGCGGCTCGGCGCACACTTGAAGAACCAGATGTGGCTCACCGGGACGGCGAGCTCGATGTGGCCCATGCGCTGACGGCGCACCGACGCGAGCGTCACCTCGACGCCGCAGCGGTCGCAGACCATGCCCTTGTTCTTGATGCGCTTGTACTTGCCGCAGGCGCACTCCCAGTCCTTCGTCGGTCCGAAGATCTTCTCGCAGAAGAGGCCGTCCTTCTCCGGACGGTACGTGCGGTAGTTGATCGTCTCGGGATTCTTCACCTCGCCGTGCGACCAACCGCGGATCGTCTCCGGCGACGCGAGCTGAACCTTGACGGCATCGTAATGCGCCGAAGCGTTGAACGAGCCACCGAAAATATCAGACGTATTGTAAGGGTTCATTTTTTCTTCCTTAAATTATTAGAGGCTCAAAACTCCGGCGAGCAGGTCGTCCGCCGGCGCGGACTGGGCCGCCTCGACAGGCGCCGCCGCGCTGACTTCCGCCTTGCGCTTCTTGCCCTCGGTCTCGCCGCCCAACAGCTGGGTGTCGAGGCAGAGGCCGCGGAGTTCGTGAATGAGGACGGAGAACGACTCCGGCATGCCCGAATCGAGGATGTTCGTACCCTTCACGATGGACTCGTAGATGCGGGTACGGCCCTGGACGTCGTCGGACTTGACCGTGAGGAGTTCCTGGAGCGCATACGCGACGCCGTACGCCTCGAGCGCCCACACCTCCATTTCGCCCATACGCTGGCCGCCGAGCTGCGCCTTACCACCGAGCGGCTGCTGGGTGACGAGCGAGTAGGGACCGACCGCACGCGCGTGGATCTTGTCCGTGACGAGGTGGTGAAGCTTGAGCATGTAGATGACGCCGACGACAACCTTCTGCTGGAAGGGTTCGCCCGTCATGCCATCGTAAAGCACCGTCTTGCCCTCGGGGCAGATCCAGCTCTGCGCGCCCTCGTCCTTCTCCTGGACCTCGCGCGCCTTCGTGAGGAGCTCGTCGATCTCCGATTCCTGGACGCCGTCAAACACCGGCGTCGCCGCGTGGAAACCGAGGTAGCGGCACGCAAGACCCAAGTAGGTCTCGAACAGCTGGCCGAGGTTCATTCGCGACGGCACGCCGAGCGGGTTCAGCACGATGTCGACCGGACGGCCGTCCGGCAGGAACGGCATGTCGCACGACGGGAGGATGCGCGAAACGACACCCTTGTTACCGTGACGACCGGCCATCTTGTCACCGACCGAGAGGTTCTTCTTGTCAACGAGGAAGACGCGGACCTGCTTGACCACCTCGCCGTCACCGCCGAGGTCGCCAAAGAGACCGCCCTCGCCGCCTTCCGCGGCATCCTCGATCGCGGCAAACTCCATTTCGAACGGATCCATGATCGCGAGGACCTTGTCCTTCGCCGGACCGTCATCCATCTCCCAGTGCGCGTGCGCCTTGGCGAGAACGGAGAGCTGCGACTTCTTGATCTTCTTGTTCGCCGGAATGATCACGTCACCCGTGTCGGTGTCGGTGATGTCGCACGGAACCTTCTCGTTCATGAGCTCCGACGCGAGCTTGACCATGAGGTCCTTCTCGAGCTTCGCGAGCTGGTTCTTGCGCCTCTTCTCGGCGTCCTTGACCGCCTTCTTGGACTTCTTCGCGTCCGCTTCCTCGACCTGCTTCGAGCTCTGGACCTGAACGCCCATGACGACGCCCGTCGTGCCCGGCGGAACCGTGAGCGACGTGTCGCGGACGTCCGCGGCCTTCTCGCCGAAGATCGCGCGGAGGAGGCGCTCTTCCGGCGAAAGCTCGGTCTCGCCCTTCGGCGTCACCTTGCCGACGAGGATGTCGCCCGGCTTCACTTCCGCACCGACGCGCACGATGCCGTCCGCACCGAGGTTCTTGAGCGCCTCTTCCGAGACGTTCGGAATGTCGCGCGTGATCTCTTCCGGACCGAGCTTCGTGTCGCGCGCCATGCACTCGAAGGTGATGATGTGGAGCGACGTCAGCGCGTCCTCGCGCACAAGGCGGTCGTTGAGGACGATCGCGTCCTCGAAGTTGTAGCCGCGCCACGACATGAACGCGACCAGGAGGTTCTTGCCGAGCGCGAGCTCGCCCTGGTCCGTCGCCGGACCGTCGGCGAGGCAGTCACCGATCTCGACCTTCTGGCCCTTCTTGACGATCGGCTTCTGGTTGAAGCAGCAGCCCGAGTTGCAGCGGCGGAACTTCTGGAGGTCGTAACGCCACACGTTGTGCTCGGGATCGTTCTGAATCTCCGACGGATCACCCGCGAGCGGGAGCTTGCCGTCCTTCGTCACGATGATGAAATCGGCCGAGACGTAGGCGACCGTGCCCGCAGCGAGCGCGGTGACGATGACCTTCGAGTCCTTCGCCGAGACGCCCTCGAGGCCCGTGCCGACGAACGGACGCTCCGTCGTCATCAGCGGGACGCCCTGACGCATCATGTTCGCGCCCATGAGCGCGCGGTTCGCGTCATCGTGCTCGAGGAACGGAATCAGGCCCGCGGCGATCGAAATGACCTGCATCGGGGCGACGTCCATGTACTGGACCTCGCGCGCCGGCTTTTCGCAGAACTCCGTCTTGAAACGGCAGGTGACGCGCTCTTCCGCGAACGTGCGGTCGCCCTTCAGCGGCGCATTCGCCTGCGCGATCACGTACTGCTCTTCCTCGTCAGCGGGGAGATACTCGATCTCGTCCGTCACCTTGCCGCCGACGACCTTGCGGTACGGCGTCTCGATGAAGCCGAAGCGGTTCACCTCGGCGTAGATGCCGAGCGAGGAAATAAGGCCGATGTTCGGACCTTCAGGCGTCTCGATCGGGCAGATGCGACCGTAGTGCGACGGATGGACGTCGCGGACCTCGAAGCCCGCGCGTTCACGCGAAAGGCCGCCCGGACCGAGGGCCGAGAGACGACGCTTGTGGGCGAGGGCGCTGAGCGGGTTCGTCTGGTCCATGAACTGCGAGAGCTGGCTGCGCGCGAAGAAGTCCGTCACGACGACCGAGAAGGTCTTCGAGTTGACGAGACGCTGCGGCGTGAGCGGACCCGAGTTCGAGTCGTGAATCGTCATGCGCTCGCGGATGAGACGCTCGGTGCGCGCGAGACCGACGCGGCACTGGTTCTCCAGAAGCTCGCCCGTCGTGCGGATGCGGCGGTTGCCGAGGTGGTCGATGTCATCGACGACGTCCTTGCCGACGTAGATGCGGAGAAGGAGGCGGATCGCCTCGATCACATCGATGCCCGACTCGTGCAGCGTGCGGAGGTTCTCGTCGATCTTGCCCGTGAGGTTGAGGCGCTTGTTGATCTTGTGACGGCCGACGTAGCCGAGATCGTAGTGCGCGAGCTCGAAGAACATGCGGTGGAGCATCTGCTTCGAGTTCGTCGCCGTCGGCGGATCGCCCGGGCGCATGCGCTTGTAGACTTCCTTCAGCGCGTCCTCTTCGTTGTGGATGCCAGCCTTCGCGTCTTCGCGGAGGGTCTTGATGAGCGTGCCGTTGTCGGACGAGACGTCGACGACCTCGACCTCGGGAATGCCCGCAGCCGCGATCTGCTCCATCATCGCCGGAGTGACCGGGTCATAGCGACGGGCGATGACCGCCTGCGAGTCGGCATCGACGAGGTCGTCCTTCATGACCGTCATCGAGAGGTCCTTGTCGGCGTACTTGCGGTCGGTCGGGAGCTTCTTGAAATCGTAGAAGAGCTCCATCAGCTGGACGTCGCTGCCGTAGCCGAAGGCGCGGAGAAGCGTCGTCGCGTAGAATTTCCGGCGACGGCGGCGCTGGTCCATGAAGCACCACATGATGTCATTGGTGTCGAACATGATCTCGATCCAGTTGCCGCGATCGGGGATGATGCGGACCGACAGGAGCGTCTGGCCGTTGGCGTGGACCTGTTTCTCGGACGAGATGCCGGGCGAACGGTGGAGCTGGGAGACGATCACGCGCTCCGCGCCGTTGATCACGAACGCGCCGTCTGGCGTCATGATCGGCATGTCGCCCATGAACACTTCCTCTTCGCGGACGTCCTCGCCGTCCTGCAGACGGAAGGTCGCGCGCATCGGACGCACGAAGCTCTCGCCCTCGTTGAGCGCCTGGAGGTAGCTCATCTTCTCGGGATCGAAGTTGTAGCCGACGAAGTCGAGCTTGTAGCGACCGTCGTAGCTGACGACCGGGAAGATCTCCTTGAAGATCGCCTGGAGGCCCTGGTTCTTCCGCTTCTGCGGCGGGACATCCGCCTGCAGGAAGTCGGCGTACGACTTCGTCTGAATGTCAATGAGATCCGGCATCGGGGATTCCATTCCCTGAAGCTTGCCGAACACCTTGCGTTCTGCGCTCATGAGCTTACCCTTGTTTTATGTTGCTGAAACAGCGAAAAAAGACATAGATTCGCCCCAAAAGCGCCTGAAGTGTGGTAAGCAGCCACTTTGTTAACTGTACGCTTTCAGGGGATAATTATGAGTAGTATATCAAAAACGGGCACATTGCGCAACCCCGTACCGCCGGCCGCCCCGGCCGCGGCATGGAGTTTTCATTTGGCTGACTGCTTCTATCCGATTCCAGCACTGCACTTCGCTGAAACTTTTGCCGCACTGCCAGCCTGATGGTCCGAAAGCGGAGACCT
>CAMAHK010000069.1 GCA_945834475.1 uncultured Verrucomicrobiota bacterium | reverse complement strand
GTGACTTTGACCACGATTCTTCTCGCCGGGCTGGTCGACGGCTTCAACCCGTGCGCGTTCTCGATCGTTATCATCCTCGCCGGCATCCTTGCCGTCGGTGGACGTCGCCGTCGGGCGCGGTTTTGGGGCGGCTGCGCGTTCTGCCTCGGCTCGTTCCTCACCTACCTCGCGATGGGGCTCGGGCTCATGAAGGCCGTCTCGTTCATGGCGCAGCTTCGCGTCCTTCACGATCTGGTGATGGGAGGTCTCTCGCTTTCGCTTTTCGTCCTGTCCGTCCTGAGTGTGCGCGACGCCTTCCGCTACCGCCGCGAGAAGGTTCCTGCCGCGATCACGCTTCAGCTGCCGGACCGCGTCAAGCGTGCGATCCGCGCGGTCGCCGAGGCGAGCTGGCGCGGTCCCGCCGTCGTTCTCGGCGGACTCGGCTGCGGCTTTCTCGTGACGCTCCTCGACTCGCTCTGCACGGGACAGGTCTACCTCCCCGTCGTGGCGCTTGTCTCGGGACAGGACGGCGCGCTCCGTCAGCTCGCGCTCCTCGTCTTCTACAACCTCGCCTTCATCGCGCCGCTCGTCGCGGTCTTCGTCCTCGCCGCGAAAGGGGCCGACGCCGCTCAGATGTCCCGCTGGTCGAAGCGCAACGTCTTCCCGTCGAAGATCGCCCTCGGCGTCATCTTCGCCGCGCTGGGGCTTCTGATTCTGCCGTGGCGCCCGTCCGCGCCCGAGCCCGTCTCGGCGACGCCCGAACCGGTCGCCCCGACGAACGCCGTCCCCGCGCCCGTCGTGACGCGCACGAATGCCGTCAGGGTCATCCACGTCGGACGGAAGCAGTCCTCGCCCGAACTCCGTCAGCTTCGTCTTCGGGATGTCGAGCTCGCCCCCGATCTTGCGTCGGACGAGATCCTGGCCCGTCGCAACGAGCTGCTCGACCTGGCGCTTTCGCGGAAGGATGGGATGCCCGAACTCGCCGAGACGCTGGTCGCCATTCTCGACGACCGCCGCCAGTCAGTCGAGTGGCGCGAATACTGCGTCCAGGCCCTGCCCGACTGTATCTTCGCGCTGCCGCCCGACGCGCCGCAAGGCGAACGGCTCTACGGCAAGCTGCTCGAAGCCCTCGCCGACATCCGCACGCCGCTCGCCGGAACCGCGCTTCAGGGCCTTCGCCGCCTCGACGAGTCCGATCCCACACGTTTTGCCGGAACGGCATCCATTGTCCGAGGCGCCGCAATCCGCATCTGCGCCGGAGCGAAGGCGCATCCCGCCACGCTCGCCGCCGCCCTGCGCCTCGCCGGCGAGAAGGACTACGCGGAGGTGAAGCCCGACGCCGAGCGCCTCTCCCGCGAAGGCGTGAACGAGTTCGTCCGCCGCTGCGCGTCCAAGACGCTGGAGGAACTGCAGTGAGGTCGGTCGCCGAGGACGGCATCCGCACGGAATACGCCTACGGCCTCACGAGCGAGGGCGGCGAGATCCGCACGACCGTCCGTGCCCCCGGAACCCCTTGCACGGTGACGAATTCCGTCGTATACTATCGTGACGGAACGATGAAGGAAACGACGCTCAACGGACAGCTCAAGGTGACGGAAGTCCCCGAACCCTTCGCGACGACGCGCGACGTCGCGCTCACGAACGTGAGGGGCGAGCGCATCGAGCAGCGTACCGAGGCGTTCATCGACGGCGCGTGGCACGCGATCGCCCGCGAGAGGCGCACCTACAACGAGCAGGGCAAGGTCGTCCGCAGCGAGAACCTCGCCGGACAGGTGACGATGACCGAATGGGATTGTTGCCACAAGATCATGGAAACGAAGCCCGACGGCTCGACGACGACCTGGGACTACGACACGGAAGGACGAATGGTCGCAGCGTCGCGTCTCATTCCGATGACGCTCACGAACGTCACTTGGTTCACGACCTGTTACGCCTATGACGACCTCGGTCGCCAGACCGCGACCTGGACGACCAACTATGCCGAGAGGGTTGGTCTTCCGGCGACAAAGACACGCTACGATGCACTCGGCCGCGTCATCGTCAGAACCGATGTCCTTGGAAACGACATGACTACCAGTTACAGCAATGATGGTTTAATCGCGTCTGACACAAATCCGAACACGTCAATGCGAATTGTGAGGCGCAATGCTGGTGGCGACACACTCTCGATTGACGGTACATCAGTTACGCCCGAATTCCATTCGTATTGGGTGACTAATCTTTGCTTAACGACGGCGCCCTCGTCGTCGGCCTGCCGTGTTCATGAGATTCGTTATGGACGTGCTGATTCGCCGCGCTTCACGAAGCGCTACGAGAACATGCTCGGTCAGATGGTCCGAGAAGAGCGCAGCGGCTTCCGTGGTGCAGTGCTTGCGACGTTGCACGACTACGATGGCTACGGTCGCCTTGTTCGATCGCAGCCCGACGGCGAGCCAATGGTCGAATACGAGTATGACGCATTCGGATCGCGAATCGCCACGATCCGCTCTGTCCCCACGCAGGAGGTAGGGCGCGATCGACGCATCGCGCCGCAATCGGAAGATCTGCGCGAATGGCGTCGGCAGGAGACTCGTATCAACTTCGCCCTCGCCGATTCCGCCGTCTGGCAAGTCCAGACCAACGTCACCTCTTGCTCTGACGCGACGATCGCGCCGCTGATCGATTCGCGATGGACGCAGCTTTCGGGGCTTACCGCTGCAAATCCCTTGTGCACGCGCACAATAGACATTCGCGGCAACGCAACGCAAACCTGGACAGAATTTGCGAATGGTGTCACGACCGCCAAACGCCGTGTCCCCGAGGCGACAAACATTATCAGCTCGCGTTCTCGCTACGGAACAGAACTGGAGTCGGTGTCGCTCTCTGCCGTGACGAATAGGCTTGTCTTCGACGGCCTCGGCCGCCAGGTCGCACGAATCGACGGGCGCGGTAACGCAACACGAACCGAGTACGATTTGTTCGGGCGTCAGAGTGCGACGTACGATGGTGCCGGCAACCCGACGCATTACGGCTATGACAATTTAGACCAACTGATAGCGATTACGAATGCCCTTGGTCATGCGACAGTCTACGAGTACGATCTTCGCGAGCGCAAGACATACGAGGGCGGCGCGACCTATCCTGTCCGTTACACCTACGATGTCTTCGGTAACAAGACGACGATGATGACCTATCGCGATGAATCGAAAGGACGGGATTCCGGCGATGTCACGACGTGGCTCTACGACGAGGCGAGTGGCGTGATGACAAACAAGGTCTATGCCGACGGGAAGGGGCCTAAGTACGAGTATGATGCCAATGGGCGAATAACGAAGCGTACATGGGCGCGTGGCATCGACACATTCTATGCCTATGACGGATGGGGAAAACTTACGAACACATCTTATTCCGACGATACACCGACTGTTTCTGTGAGGTACGACGCTCTTGGTCGTCAGGTCGAGGCGCGCGATGCGGCAGGTGTCACGACCTTCGTTTACGATGCGTTTGGCGCAAACACGAACGAGACTGTGATCAGCGTCGCGGGTACGAATGTTCTGGAACGATTCACTGATCTTTTGGGGCGCGATGTTGGGTATGCGTTTAATGGCGAGCGTCGTTCAATAATTGGTCGTGATCTCGCAACGGGCCGTATCACAACGATGCTGACATCGGCCTGCACCAATGCGTTTGCTTGGACCTATCATTCTGGCAGCGACTTGAAGCACACGCTCTGTTATCCCAATGGATGTCTTGTTACATGGGAGTATGAGCCATGCCGAGATCTGATGACACTAGTCTCTAATGATGTCTACTCGTCGTTTCGTTACACATACGACGAGGTGGGCAAACGCGTGTCGAAGAATGACGAGCGCTACGACTACAATATCCGGGGTGAATTGACTCTTGCGACGAATGTTGTGACGCATACGGAATTCGCCTATCTCTACGATGACATCGGCAATCGCTTGTGGTCTTATGAGTTTGGAACAAATTGTACATATGTGGTGAATGAGTTGAATCAGTATACAAGCATTGTTCGTGGTGGGATTACCGAGTTGTTGACATATGATTTTGACGGTAACAAGAAAAGTCGCACTACATCCATTGGAGTATCGATTGCCAAAAGTAATGGGGAAAATCGTTTTGTTTGTTGTGTTGGTGGTGCTGATTCGCTTCAGATGGGGTATGATCGTAATGGACGGCGTGTCGAAAAAAAAGGCCTTAGATTTGCATACGATAACTATTTGCAAATTTCAGACAATATGGGTAATGGCTATATTTGGGATCCAACGGAGGAGGTGTTGGTATCTCCATTGCAGTGGAACAGATCAGGAGATATTGCCTGGTATTTCTGTGATGGCAATAAGAATGTTATCAACGTAATTGATGATTCGGTCGCATCAAGATCGGCTCATTACGAATATGCGCCATACGGGCAATCAAGTTCTTCCGTTGGTAGCCTTTCAAATGTGAATTTGTGGCGCTGGTCTAGTGAATATCTGGATGACGAATTACAAACGATATATTATAATTTCCGTGATTACGATTATATGACAGGGCGGTGGTTAACTGTAGACTCGATAGAAGAGAGAGGTGGATTAAATCTCTATGCATTCGTAGAAGGAGATCCTTGCAATAATACGGATTATCTCGGAATGAAGCAGAGTGGTATGATCCCGTGCGGAAGGAATTGCAAGATATGCCTAGATAATGATGCGGGTAGTGGAGATGGAAATATATTTAAAATACATTGGGCTTGCAATAGAAATAGCCGTGTTCCTGAGAACTGTCGAATCGGCGATGATACAGGGTCTGCTGGACTTCCTGATTGGTTGCCTTCTCATGGGACAGTTGATGTTCCCGATAAGATAAAGGACTGTGTAAAAGAGAAGACCAAGTGGCTTGAGAAGGCTCAAAAGGTGTCCGTTCCAGTTCCTAATACAAAATGTTGTCGGGATGTTGAATTTAAAACCTTTGAGCCAACCTTCCCCACATTGCCCAATGTCGCACCTCAACCAGAGACTGTTTTGATACAAGTTGTGACATGTTTTGGCCTTGCGCTTTTGATTGTTGCATTTAGCCCTATAGGAATGTAATTATGCTGTTGCCATATCCAAAGAATGACAAATGGGGGTTTGTCGACGAAAGAGGAAACTGGAGGATCAAGTCGAAGTACAGTCGTGCCGATGTTTTCTGCGAAGGTTTGTCTGTGGTTAGAACTTTAAATGGTGGTTATGGTGCTATTAATCACAAAGGTCGGCTCAAGATTCCTTTTGTTTACAGGGAACTTGAATCTTTTCATGGGGGGGAGTCTGTGGGTTGTAAGTTTGGGTCTTCCGATTATGAAATAATAACATGTAGTGGTGAATCTGTGGTTGTAAAGGATTCAAAATGGATTGATAAGCTTGGTGGTGCTTTGTTTGCGGTGCGTAGGAAATCTGACGGGTTTTCGATAGTCAACCATAAGGGGATGGGGATAAATGCTATTAGATATCAGTCAGTTTTAGGGATGGATTCTGCTTATGGGTTAATTCATTGTAAGCGTAGGGGACGGTGGTGCATAGAGGATGTGTATGGAAATGTGTCAAGGGTGTTTGAAGTTGAGGATATGCATGAACTATGCCGAGGGCGAGCAATCGCATATGTGAATGGAATGTGGGGAGTTATCGATATTCATGGAAAGGAAATTATATCCTTTGGGTTTAAGAGTATTCAACGGATTGATGATATGTTGGATCGTTATGTTCTCGTTGAAATTGTTGGAGAAGAATCGGGAAACTTTCATCTCTATGATATGCAGTCTGACTATGTTTCGGATTGGACTGTTGATGCGATGAGGCGAGTTTCCATTGGAGAAAGAGATGTGTATTGGGTGCTTCGAAATGATATGTGGTCGGTGATGAATGATAAGTTCGAGATAATAATGCCGAATGTAGGATATTCGTTGGTTACGATAAAAGGAGATAATCTTGTAAGGGTTGAGTGCGACGCTGGGTTTCAATATCTTGTGTTTGAAAAAGATCGATATGAAAAATTGTTTTAAAATTGTCGTTGTTACTTTCAGATTGGAAAGGCAACGCCCTTTATGACGGTGGTTAGATGGACAATAGGGAATTGGCAATGCGGTATCGTTGGTTTGTTTGGCTCTCAGTTGCCTCTATGCTGATCGGCGGCATAGTATATCTCACGGCTCTGAAAACAGCTGCGTCAAATGTCCGACCGCCGGTCCAAACGACGCATCAGAACCTCAAAGTAAAGCCAGCCAGCCGTTCTGTCGCGCCGCCCGACCTCCGAATCGCCCCCGAGCTTCTCTCCGACACGGTCCGACATGTCTGCGGGCTTGTTCCCGAGTCGGCGGAGCGCTACGAGCTTCGCAACGACGCGCTCCGCTCGATTGCGCGTTTGCGCGACCTGCCGGAGGCGGACGTCCTCGCCCTGATGGGGTATGTGGCCGCGACGAACGGCTCGCTCCGCGTCGAACGCGAGGCCGCGCTCAAGAACGATGTCCTCAACCTCCTAGTCGACCAGAATCCCGTCCCCGACGGACTCGCCGACCTGCTGATTGGTATGGTCGCCTCCGGGAACCATCCGCCGGTGATCCTCGACTACTGCATCCAGAATCTCGGGGCGCTTTACGGGGACGGGAAGGATGCGGCGATGCTCGGTCGCATCCGTGCGGCGCTTGTCGCGGCGGCTCACGACGTCTGCACGCCGTGTGCGGGCACCGCGCTCTACGCGCTCTCCGCCCGGCGCGGACAGTCCCCGTTTGAACGCGACGAGCTCCGCCGCCTGACAGTCGCGGCCCTGGATCCGAAGGCCGATTCCCTCGTCCGGATCTCAGCCCTGCAGCTCGCGGGCGAGAAGGGCTGGCGCGAGGCACTGCCCGTCGTGCGCGGCATCCTCGCGGCTGATCGCCGCGACGCGGTGACGGACACCGTGGCCGTCGGCACGCTCGGACTCCTCGGCGATGAAGCCGACCTGCCGCTTCTCGACTCGATTTCCGTACGCGGCGGCCAGCGCCTGAAGACGCCGGTCGAATCCGCCCGCAAACGCATCATGGAAAGGTCTTCGAAATGAGAATGACAGTCTTTGTCGCCGTGTTCCTGTCCCTTGCCGCGTCCGCATTCGCGGAGCCGCGACTTGTCGTGCCGCCGAACGGACTCGACCTGGGCGAGATCGAGGCGGGCCGCCCGGTCTCGGGCTCGCTCTCTATGAGGAACTCCGGCGACGCCGTTCTCAGGGTCTCGCGCGTGAAGGCCTGCTGCGGGGCGGAGGCCTCGCTCGAGCCTATGGAGATCCCGCCGTCGGGACTGTCCCTCCTGACCGTGTCGCTCAAGCCGCAGCTCCCGGGCGAGCTCTCGAAGTCCGTCCGGCTCTACTGCGACGATCCGCTCGCGCCCGTCGTGGCGGTTCCCGTGACGGGATCGGTCCGGGAGTCGGCGGGGACTCCGGGTCGTCCTGCCTACACGCTCCCCGCCGTCATCGCGGCGGGATTCGTCGACGGCTTCAATCCCTGCTCGTTCGCCGTCATGATCTCGCTCGCGGGCATCCTCGCGATCGGCGGCCGCAGGCGTCGCGCGCGCATCGTCGGGGGACTCGCGTTCTGCCTCGGCTCGTTCCTCACCTACGTGCTGATGGGGCTCGGCCTCCTGCAGGCCCTGCGCGCGCTCGACGGGCTTTCCACCGTCCGCGACGCCTTCCGCATCGTCCTCGCGCTCTCCCTGGCCGTCCTCTCCGCGCTCAGCTTCCGCGACGCCTACCGATTCAGGAAGGTGCCGGTGTTCTCGGTCGTGACGCTCCGGCTGCCGGAAGGGGTCAAGGTCCTCATCCGCAAGATCGCGCTGGAGACCTGGAGCGGCCCGTCGGTTTTCGTCGCGGGTCTCGGCTGCGGGCTCCTCGTGACCGTGCTCGACTCGCTCTGCACGGGACAGGTCTACGTGCCGGTCCTCGCGCTCATCGCCCGCGAGCCCGGGGCCTGGCGGTCGTTCGCCCTGCTGATTGTCTACAACCTCGCCTTCATCGCGCCGCTCGTGGCGGTGTTCGTCTGCGCCTCGAAGACGACCGACGCCTTCCAGATGGCGAAGTGGTCGTCGCGCAACGTCTTCCCCGCGAAGGTGGGACTTGGTATAATGTTCGCCGTCCTGGCGGCGCTGGTCCTGCTGGGATGAAGAACTGATATGCCCATGAAGAGAATTGTCCTGTTGTTGTCCTTGACGGCGCAATCTTTGGTTTCGGTCTTTGCCGGGAGCAAGACCGCCACGAATCCGCCGTCCGAGTGCAAGGCCGAGGACGCATCCTGCTCCTGCGAGAAGCAGGACGAGGTCGCGGACGACTGCATCAAGGTGAATCTCGACATGGGGACGACGACGCCCTGGACGGGATCTCGCCGCTGCTCGCTCAAGGTCTTTGCCGACAGCCAGTCGCCGCTCGTCTTCACGCCGGAGTCGCTCTACGCCGTCTGCGGCTACACGTTTAAGCGCATCGGGAACAGGTTGCTTGCGGACCGCACGACGCCGAGGGAGGTCGTCTTCTCGCATCCGAACGGCGAGCCCGTGCACTTCGTCTTCGCCGACGGCGAGTCCCTCGGACGTCCCGATCCCGGCTTCCACGTGAAGATGGACGAGCGTCTCATGATGGTGGACGCGCAGGGCTGGGCCTGCACGAACAGCCCCGTCTACTACGACCTCTACGAGACCGACGGCACGGTTCGCCGCTACCTCGCGACGGACATGACGAATGAGCGCGGCCGTCTCGTCGCGGTCACGGACTCGCGCGGCGTGCGCGTCACCTCGGATGACATGGGCATCGACATCGTCTACGGTCCGGACGGCGTCCGCCAGTTCCTGACCCCGTCGCGCCTCGCCGATGTCGCGGTCCGAGACGACGGCTACGACATTGCCATCCATCCCGTTTCGGAACCTCCCGCGAAGGATCCGACGACCGGACGCTACCCTGTCCCGTCCGCCCCGCCCGTCGAGCGGCTTTCCATCCGCAGCTCGGACGGTGACCGCCGTGCCGTCGTGACCCTCGTCAAGGGCGGCGGCGATCCGCAGACCTTCGTCTTCGACTACGTGCGCGGCGACTGGTCGCTCACGCGCCCGTCGGGCGTCGGCGAACTCCGTGACCGCTCCATCCAGGACTCGAAGTGCGCCCGCACGGTCAAGGAGGTCCGTTCCCGCACGGGTGAACTCCTCTCCCGCGACGAGTACAACTACGTCTGGAAGAGCTGGGGCTTCGCGGCGACGAACCACGTCGAGGGCTTCGGCGGCGTCACCCGCACGACCGGCTGGGACTACTTCACGTCGGGCAACGGAAAGGGACAGGTCAGGACAGAAGTGAAGCAGACGGGTCTCAGGACCGAGTACGCCTACGACGCGAACGACCGCAAGATCTCGATGCGGCGTTCCGGCCCCGACATGATGACCGAGACCGTCACCTATTCCTACACCTCAGTCGATCCGTCCGATGTCGTCCCGCCCGTCGACACGCGTCCGCGCACCGTCGTCAGGACGCTGGACGGCGTCGAGTGCGAGCGCACGTATTACGTCTACTCGCCGCTCACGAACGTCGTCGAGCGAGTCGGCACACAGGGCGCGCCCTACGGCGGCACGAACGCGCTCCGCGCGGTGACGGCGTTCTATCCCGTCGTCGCCGATGACATCCGCTCGGGCAGGATCCGCTCCGTCCGCCACGAGAACGGCAAGGTCGACCTCTACGATTACGCACTCGTCACCAACGTCTGGACGGAGATCGTCACGCACATTCACGAGCAGTCGCCCGATCCCGTGAGCGGCAAGACGACGCGCGACGTCGCGCTCACGAACGTGAGGGGAGAGCGCATCGAGCAGCGCACCGAGGCGTTCATCGACGGCGCGTGGCACACAATCGCCCGCGAGAGGCGCACCTACAACGAGCAGGGCAAGGTCGTCCGCAGCGAGAACCTCGCCGGACAGGTGACGACGACCGAATGGGACTGCTGCCACAAGATCATGGAAACGAAGCCCGACGGCTCGACGACGACCTGGGACTATGACACGGAAGGGCGGATGGTCGCAGCGTCGCGTCTCATTCCGATGACGCTCACGAACGTCACATGGCTCACTACCTGCTATCGCTATGATTCCCTTGGTCGCCAAGTCGCTACATGGCAAACCAACTACGCAGCGCATATCGGCATTCCTGCGACAACAACCTCCTATGACGCCCTCGGCCGCGTCGTCACGCGCACTGTTCCCGGACACGGCACGTCTCGAACATCCTATTCCGCGAACGGTCTTGTTGTCACGAGTACCGCTCCGAACGGAGCAACGACGATCACGCGCCGCAACGCCGACGGCGATACGATTTCCGTGACCGGCGACGGCGTCACGCCCGAGTTCTACAGCCGGGGCGTCCTCGCGGACGGCACGCGCTGGACGAAGACCGTGCGGGGCGAGTCGGCCTCCTCGCCGCGCTTCACGAAGAGCTGCGAGAACATGCTCGGCGAGACCGTCCGCTCGGAGAAGAGCGGCTTCCGCGGGGCGGTCCTTTCCTCGGTCAACACCTACGACAACTACGGCCGCCTCGTCTCGTCTTCCTCTGACGGCGAGCCGACGACGGAACAGACCTACGACACCCTCGGCGGACGCATCGCCACCACGATGCGCGTCGCCTCGGGCGAATGGCGCAAGTCCGAGTCCTATTCCGCTTACGCCCTGCGCGATTCCGACGTCTGGGCCGTCCAGACTAACGTTGTCTCCTGTTCCGACACGACGATTCCCGCACAGGCCCAGACCCGTGCGAGCCGCGTGACGGGGCTCTCCACGAACCTCCTCGCGCAGACCTTCTCTACGGACGCCCGCGGCAACACCAGCGAATCCCGCACGGAATACGATGGTTTCACGATCTCGTCGGTCAACATCGTTCCGGAACAGACGGGTCGTGCGACGAGCTTTGCCAGACTCGGTGTCGCGGTGCGCTCGGTGTCCGCTTCCGGCGTCGCGTCGCGCGTCCGCTATGACGGGCTCGGCCGTCAGGTCGCCACGGTCGACGGACGCGGCAACGAGACGTCTGTCGTCTACGACAATCTCGGCCGCCGCACCTGTTCCGTCGATGCCGACGGCAACCGCACGACGTACGGCTATGACAACTACGGCCAGCTGGTCGCGGTCTCCAATCCGATGGGCGAGACCGTGACGTACGCCTACGACCTGCGCGGACACAAGACCTACGAGGGCGGCGCGACGTATCCCGTGAGCTACGCCTATGACCTCTTCGGCAACAAGGTCTCGATGACCACCTACCGCGCCGAAAACGCGCAGGAGGGCGATGTCACGACTTGGCTCTATGACGAAGCCTTAAGCTGCATGACCAACAAGGTCTATGCTGACGGCAAGGGCCCGTCGTACGACTATGACACACATGGCCGCCTCACCAAGCGCACCTGGGCGCGTGGCGTCGAGACGACCTACACCTACGATGCCTGGGGCAATCTGACGCGCACGGACTATTCCGATTCCACGCCTTCGGTTGTCCTCACCTACGACGCGATGGGCCGCCAGACACGCGCGGTCGATGCCGCCGGTGTCACGACTTTCGCCTACGACAGCTTCGGTTCGCTCACGAACGAAACCGTTGTTGGTGTCGCGGGAACCAACACAATCGAGCGTTTCTACGACGCCTTCGGACGCGACGCGGGCTACGCCCTCAACGGCGTCCGCCAGTCGACGCTCTCGTATGATCAGGCTACCGGCCGTTTGGCGACCATGCTCGTGCCGGAAGCGCAATCAAACACTCAAACAAATCAAACAATCAAACAATTCTCCTGGTCTTATCTCCTGGGCAGCGACCTTAAATCCTCGCTCGCCTACCCGAACGGCCTTACCGCCAGCTGGACCTACGGCAACCGCGGCGAACTTCTAGAGGTGAACAACGCTTCGCCTACCGGCACCATATCCCGGTATGTTTACACCTACGACGCCGCGGGTCGTCGCGTCGGGTGCGACAAGTCTGGCTCGGCGTTCACGACGCCCGACACCTACGCCTATCTCTACAATGTGCGCAGCGAGCTGACGAATGCAACTGCCGCGGTCGACTCGGCCTACCGCTACGGCTACGCCTTCGACGACATCGGCAACCGCGAGACCTCGTCGGAGCGCAGAACGAACGCCACCTATGCGGTCAACCACCTCAATCAGTATACGGAAATCTCAAATTCCACTGTCCAACCTTCAACCTCCAACCTTCAACCTCTGTATGATGCCGACGGCAACCAGACGCTCGTTAAGACGGCGACCGGCATCTGGCAGATCGCCTACAATGGCGAGAACCGCCCGGTGCGTTGGGAGAACGGAGATTCGGTCATCACCATGAGTTATGATCGCATGTGCCGCCGCGTCACTAAGAACGATCAGCGATTCTTCTACGATGGCTATTTACAAATCTGTAACTTCCATTCTACGACTACGACTTCCGACTACAACTATTTCATCTGGGATCTATCTGAAAAGATGGCGACTCGCCCGCTGGTATGGAATAGGAATGTCGACTTGGCGTACTATGTCTTTGACGGAAATAAGAACGTTTCAGAAATCATCGCTTCCGACGGCTCTCTCGCCGCGCATTACGAGTACGCGCCGTTTGGTGCGCTAACTGTCTCCCGCGGCACTTCCTCCGCGGCCAACCCCTGGCGTTTCTCGTCGGAATATGTTGAGGATGACACGACGACTATCTACTATAACTATCGCCACTATGAGCCGATGGTTGGAAGATGGATGAGCTTGGATTTAGTAGAAAGTAAAGAAGCAGTGTTGTTTGTAGGCAATTCTCCTGTCAACAAATTAGATCGTATTGGATTATATGGTAATCCTGTATCTGGTGGCGGTAAAAGTTATCCGAATGAGCCGAATAATTGGGGTTTTGACGGGTCTGCTTATGATGAGTGTCCTGATGGCGCTAAGATTAGATATCTCGGTGACGGGTCATTAGCATTCTTTAGGACGGATGTAGATAATTTTAAGGAAAAAGAATGTAATGGATGTGGAGCGAAGGGCGGGCAGAAGTTTCCGGACTCGTATATGGGGATTGTTGATTTTACAGGATGTTGCAATGACCATGATGTTTGCTATGGGACTTGTGGCCGAGATAAGAGCATTTGTGATAAGAACCTCGGCGATTGTATGCGGGGAAAGTGTGAGCAAGCGCTTAAGTATGTTTATCATGAGAAGGCATTATGCAATAAAATGGCGGCTGCTTATGAGATAGCTGTTAGTTCTTTTGGGGATAGCGCATTCGAGGCTGGACAGGATTCTGGGTGTATATGGAGACCTTGTTGTAAAAAGAAGTAAGTTGAGGTGTTTATGTCGTCTAGTATTCTTGTCGTCGCTACGGTGAGTTCATTTATAGTTGCGATTTTCTTAATGATTGTACTTTTCCGAAAAGAAAAATATGGAGTTGGCATACTGACAGCTTTATTGATGCCGTTTGTAATGGTAGCATTTACAGTAATAGCTGTAGTGCTTTACAATGCAATTTCATGGTTGCTTAATCAGTGATGTGGAATCGCAGATTTGTCTGGTTTTATGATAGGTTAATACTTTCTCTCGGCCTGATAATATGTAAGCGATATTTTGTCGATCTTGGCTCGCAAATTCAACAGAAGAATACATTATCTTATGACACTGCTCTAAGATCGCTCTGGCCTCTTGCGGAATTATTGGGTCATGTAGATTTGGTGAGAGGGTATTGCAAGTCGTATCGTGATGAAAACGATGTGTATCGCTGGTCGTCAATACGAGCTATAATGGGATGTCAGGTGACCCTCGGACTTGCGTCTATGGCTAATGTATTCCTCTGTCTTCGCGAATGTCTGTTTTCAGAGACCGATGCGTCTGAAGCCATAACGGATCTTGAAGCGCGAGTAACAGATCTCTTGTCATGTGCAGATGAATTGCAGAGGTTGCCGTGTCGCGACGTGGACCGTTATTCGGAGCGTGAGAAGGAAATGATCTTGGCATCGGTTAGGCATTCATATGATATTCTTGACGGATTCTGGAAGTGTGCCGAGAAACTGATCTGCTTGATTGTTGGAAGGACGACAAACCCGAGTGGATCGGCGAAGTTGTTTCAATCATGGGCGTAAAACGAAATGTTCTAGAATCAATGGCGGAATTGGCTGATAATTTACTGAGTTGTAAGAATGGAGGCGCAAGATGTTAGCGGTAGAATACATTTCAGCAGAAACGAATTTCAAACTGGTGGTGGGGCCGACAGAAGAGGTGGCGTGGAACGTGTATGTCGAACTGTACGCAACTTTGGGGCAACCACTGTGCAAGGGAGAGGGGAATAAGATCAATTCTAATCCGCTATTCAAGCGGTCTTCAATCGACATCAAGATGTTCCAAAACATGTGTGGACGGTATCGAAACAACGAGTCGTGGCAATTCTACTCGAAAATCAGTAAGCTTGGCTCACATCAACATTTTTTAATTTTGCTTTGTGATAGTGAGGCGAAGATTCCTGAATCCAAAATGATAGATATTCACGCTATGCTGGTAGCGTTGAACATGGGTAAGTACATTGCGATGCTGCAGACAAATCTACGAGAATACTGTGCAAATGTCAGGAGATATTATGATGTAATCGCATGTTTAGATTGTTCTAAGTCTATGAAAATCGGAGCGAATGCTGAGGACCGTTTTTGTAGGTTTTGTGGCAGATTAAGGAAAGACGGTGTCGAGTTTACTAAAGATGCGCACGTTATATCAAAGATGTTAGGCAACTCCTCTGTTCTTGGCGTGTACGAGTGTGACGATTGTAATGGTGGAGTTGTTCATGAATTGGAATAGTCTATTTCTACCTATTTTAAGTTTTTACGCACTATGATGGGCGTGCGTGGAAGAGGAGGTGTTGCAAAGATTGCCGAGCGAGACTTCGAGATGTCTAATGTTACTGGCAGAGATGTTGAAATCAAGATCAAAGATGAGAACATCCCGAGTTTGCCAGTTGAGTAACTGAACTCGATTCTCTTTGTCGTCAAGTAATC
>CAMAHK010000068.1 GCA_945834475.1 uncultured Verrucomicrobiota bacterium | reverse complement strand
TGGCTGCCATAAGTCCTATGATTCGAGACTTCATTTCGTGTGCGTACGGTGCGTATCCTTGCATCTCCGCGATGATAATGGGCAGCGGGGACAGTCCCCATGTGGTCAGCCGTGAGTATTTCACGAAGGCGTATCTCCGTCCGCTGACGGAGGCGGGGCTGGTCGACCGCACGGATCCGGATCATCCGAATTCGCCACGTCAGAAATACGCGCTCACAAAGGCAGGGTCCGAGCGGATCAGGAGGATGGCGCCGCTATGAGATCAAATGCCTACTGTGGTAATTTACTGTGGCAATCAAGTCTGACCCTTCAGGATCCCGGCGCGAAAGCGTCCGGGCGACAGGCCGAACGCCCTGTGAAAGGCGTTTGCGAGATGGGCGGCATGGCAGAAGCCCGTCTCCGCCGCCACCGTCTCGAGCTTCAGGTCCGTCCCGGCGAGGAGGACGCGGGCGCGCGCCAGCCGCATCCGGACGAGCTCGGCCGCGAGCGTCCGCCCGCGCTCGCGGCGGACGACGCGGTTCAGCGCGGCGCACGTGACGCCGAGCTCGTCGGCGACCTGCGCGACGCTCGTCGCGCGGCCGAGGTCGCGACGGATGAGGGCGAACGCCCGCCGCAGGAGCGGGTCTTCCGCCGCCTCGGTCTGCGTGGACTGGCGCACGGCGACGCCGCGCGGCGGGATGAGGACAGGATCGGGGCACGTCCGCCCGGCCTGCGGCGAGTCCATCAGCGACTGGAGCAGGGCGGCCCCTTCGGAGCCGACGCGCTCCAGGTCATGGCGAACGGACGAGAGCGGCGTCGGCTGGTTGAGGCAGATGAGCGCATTGTCGTCCACGCCGAGGATCGCGACCTCTTCGGGCACGGAGACCTGCGCGTCGCGGCAGGCGTTCAGGACACGTGAGGCGTCGTTGTCCGAGTAGGCGAAGACGGCGACGGGCTTCTCCAGCTGCGCGAGCGCGTGCGCGAGGCGCGGACGGTCGAGCCCATCGAGGCGCACGGCGTCCGGGAAGCCGTTCTCGACCAGCCCCCGCAGCCGCAGCCGCTGCACGTTGCCCGTTTTCGAGGCGAACCAGGCGGCGCGCCGGAAGCCTCTCTCGCGGAAGTGTTCGGCCGCGAGACGGCCGATCGCGAGATTGTCGCCGCAGACGCGCGGCATGCGGAGCGACGGGACGTCGTTCGTCAGGTCGACGACGGGAACGCCCCGCCGACGCGCGCGCCGGACGAAGTCCAGAAGCGCCAGCCGATGCGCGCCAACGGTCGCCAGAACCCCGTCGCCCCGCCAGTCGCGGGGCGGGCGCTCGCGGTCGTCGATCGTGAGGAACCAGCCGCAGGCCTGCGCGAAGCGGGCGACGCCCTGCAGGCAGGCGGCCGCCGAGGGGGACATCAGCAGGAGAACGTCTTTGTGCGTCATGCGGGAAGTATAGCACAGAGCCTTCGGATTTTGCAATGCCTCGCATTTTTTTTGCAAAAGGAAAGCGCCTCCGCCCGACGCCGGATTATGGTATCATATCATGCATTCTAGATTTAAGGAGAAATGATATGAAGCGTATCATCTTGTCCATCGTCTGCGGCGCGGCGGTCATCGCGCGGGCGGAGACCAAGGTCGGCATCATCGGGCTCGACACGAGCCACGCGATCGCGTTCACGAAGATCATGAACGTGACGAAAGACCCCGCCGTCGCGGGCTTCCGCGTCACCCACGCCTACCAGTGGGGGTCGAAGGATATCGCCTCCTCGACGAACCGCTATCCGAAGTACATCGCGCAGATGAAGGAGATGGGCGTTGAGATCGTCCCGACGATCGACGCGCTGATCGCGTCCGCCGACTGCATCTGCCTGGAGACGAACGACGGGCGCGAGCATCTCTGGCAGGCCGAGAAGGTGTTCGCCTCCGGCAAGCCCTGCTTCATCGACAAGCCGCTCGCGCACAATCTGCGCGACGCGGTGCGGATCTACGACCTCGGCCGGCGGCTCGGGGCGAAGTACTTCTCGTCGTCCGCGCTTCGCTACGGAAAGGCCGTCCAGGCCGCGCGCGCGGGCGCGTACGGGTCGATCCGCACGGTCGCGCTGACGTCGCCCTCGCCCGAGGAGGAGCAGGGTACGCACAACTACTACAGCTGGTACGGCATCCACGGCTTCGAGCCGTATGTGACGGTGATGGGCACGGGCGCGGAGAAGGTGAGTTGCTTCCGCAGCGCGACGGACGACGTCGTGAACATCGCCTACCCGAACGGCCGGATGGGCCAGCTCCACCTCTTGCGCGACGGCTGGACGTACACGGGGTACATCTTGCCCGAGAAGCCGAAGGACAGGAAGAACCCGGTCGTCGTCTCCGACGGCTACGCTGGCTACGAGCCGCTGCTGCGGGAGATCGTGACGTTCTTCCGCACGGGCGTCGTGCCGTTCCCGCCGGAGGAGACGCTGGAGATCTTCGCGCTCATGGAGGCGGCGGAGATGTCCGCGAAGCGCGGCGGCGCGCCCGTCACGCTCGCGGAGGCCCTGGCCGCCGCGCGGAAGTGACGGCGTGGCAGGGGACGTCACGCAAAATAGGTATCATCACGAAAGGAACAAGACCATGACAACGGCAAAGACGCTCAACAGGAGGAATTTCATCAAGCTCGGCGGCGGGGCGTTCGCCCTGGCCTCGGCCCATACGCTCTTCGGCGCGGCGGTCCCGTCGAAGAAACTGCGGCTCTGCGTGGTCGGGTGCGCGCGCACGGCGAACCACGGCAATGGCTTCGTCGTCGACCCGAAGGGCTGGCGCGGACGCGGCTTCCAGGTGATGAACCGCTTCGCGGAACTGCCGAACTGCGTCGTGACGGTCCTCTGCGACATCGACGCGAATGCGCTCGACGACGCGGCCGCCGAACTCAAGGCGAAGACGGGCGTCGCGCCGGCGAAGGTGAAGGACTTCCGCGAGGCGGTGCGCCGCGACGATGTGGACGCCGTGCTTGTCGCGACGCCCGACCATTCCCACTGCTACATCGGCATCGAGGCGATGAAGGCCGGCAAGGCCCTCTACCTCGAAAAACCGATCGGTATCTCCGCCGGCGAGGCCGAGATCCTCGCGGCCGTGCAGAGGAAGACGGGGGCGGTCTTCCAGCTCGGCACGCAGCGCCGCAGCTCCTACGCGACGCAACAGGCCGTCGCCTACATCCGCTCCGGCAAGATCGGCCAGCCGCACTGGGCGAAGGCGTGGTGCCTCTCGGACCGTCCGGCGATCCGGGGCGTGAAGAGCGCGCCGATCCCCGCCTGGATGGGCGCGGACGGCTGGGACCTCTGGCAGTGCTGTGCGCCGCGCCGCGCCTATCGCTCGAACATCGTCCACTACAACTGGCGCTTCTTCCGTGGCTACGGCACGGGTGACCTGCCGAACAACGGCCTCCATTTCATCGACATCGCGCGCTGGGCGCTGGGTGCGGAGTGGCCGGAGCGCGTCTACGCGGGCGGCGGCCACCTCTTCTGCGAGGGTGAGGACTGGGAGTGGGACGACACGCACATGCTGACGGTGCAGTTCCCGGGGAAGAAGTACCTCACGTGGGAGGGCTGCTCGCACACAGGGGCGATGCCGTTTATGGGCAAGTGGACGGGCTGCCTCGTCTACTGCGACGACGGCGTCGCGTTCTTCGGGCCGCTGGGCGAATCGGCGATCTACGACCGCACGGGCAAGAAGGTCATCCGGGAGTGGGCGGCGGCGGACAGCGGCGACCAAGAGGGCGACAAGCGCCTCTCCGACCCGGTCCGGGCCTGCGACATCTGTCACGTGCAGCGCTTCACGGACTGCGCGCTCGCGGGCGACCTCGACACAGCCCAACCAATCGACGCCTCGCTTAAGTCGAACCTGCTCACTGAACTCGGCAACGTCTCACTGCAGATCGGCGAGGCCGTCCACATCGATCCGGTGACCGGCAAGCTGAAGGACCCGAACGGCCCGGCGGCGAAGTTCTGGATGCCGCAGTACGAGCCGGGATGGGAGCTGAAGGCGTAACAACAGCAGAAGGAGGTCACACATGAAAAGCCAAGTCGTCCGCAGGGGCCGCAGAGGCTTCATCGGACTTGTCGTCATCTGGTCTGCCATCGCCGGCGTCGCCGCGCCGACGGAATACGTCTGGACGGGCGCACAGGACGCCTACTGGACAAACGCCGCGAACTGGATGGTGGGCGGCACCGTCGCGACGGACGTGCCGGGGCGCTATCTCACGCCCGGCGGCGAGGCGACCAACCTCGACGCGGTCGCCGTCTTCGACGCGACCGGCGGCGGTCGCGCCACCGTGTGGCTCGACGGGCATCTCTGCGTCTCCAGCGTCGTCTTCCGTGCGGGCGCACCGGTCTACACCCTGGGCGAGGCGAGCCACGGCCGCTATTTCGCGCTGGCGCACGAAGGCGGCCGGCTGGTCGTCGAGCCAGGGGCGCGCGCCCCGGTCGTCGAGGGGGTGGTGACCCTGGTCTACTCCGCCGGCATGGCTTCGTCCGTGCCCAGCACCTACGACCAGCCTGGCGAGGCGCGATACCTGAACTACGCCGACGAGCCGCTGGTGCTCCGGAAATTCGGCAACCGTGGCTCCGGCTTCGCGAGCAGCGCCATTACCCGCGGCTGGTATCGCTATGTCGGTCTCGGCGGCACGGGTGACATCCGAGTCGAGTCATGGGAGCAGAACCTGTCGGTCGTCTGCCTGAACTACTACCCTGAGGGCGCGGGCAAGGTCTATCTGCGGGGCACGACGCAGAACGAGTGGCTCAACCAGTTTGTCCGCTGCCACCAGGTCGGCGGCGGCCGCAAGGCGGTGGTCGAGATCTATCAGGACGAGCTGCAGGTGTCGCAGGGCGAGAACAAGAGCGCGCCGCTGCGGGTCTACGGCGAGGGCTCCGAGCTGAGGTTCGTCGCGTCGGGCAACGGTCGAATCGGTCTGCGCGGCTTCGACAAGGCGGCGGCCAGCGCCAGCGGCTACGGCGAGGGCTATCTCCGGGCGGCGGCGGACGTGGAGGCGGGCGCGCGGCTGGTGCTCGATTGCCCGCTGAAAAGCTACACCATTAACTCCGGCTCCGACAAGCGGTTGGAGCCGGATCCTCGCGACGGGCTCTATTTCCACCGCGGCAGCGGGACGATCGTCCTCGGAGACAGTGTTGCGAACTCCTGCGCAGGCGGCGTGGATCTGACGAGCAACGCCGAGGGCGCGACCTTGGCGTTTGAGCGCACGGCAGCGCTCGGCTCCGGGCCGGTGCGCATCGGTCGGTCGGGCTGTCTCGCTTTCGTCGGCGCGGAGGACACGGTCTTTGACCGCGACCTGGTGCTGACCAACAAGTCGATCAACGTCTTCTATGAAGGGATGGCGACTATCGCGCCCACGGCGGTCTTCCGCCAGGCGGGCGCGGGCGCGCTGACGGTGGCTTCGACCCTCGACGTCGTCGCGGGCGCCGCCGACCAGGCCGTGCTCGTGCTCGACAATGCGTCGGCGGCGCCGGCGACCTGGGCCGGCGTCCTGCGCGATTCCTCGGACGGGCAGGAGCCGGGCCGGCTGCAGGTGGTCAAGACGGGCGCGGGCACCTGGACGCTGTCGGGCGCGAACACGCATTCGGGCACGACGACAGTCTCTGGCGGCACGCTGGTGATCGCCGCCGGCGGCTCGATCGCCAACTCGCCGGTCGTCATCAACGACGGCGCGACGCTGGCGCTGGCGGCGGGGCAGACGATCGCCGACCTCACCTTCAACGGAACGGCGCATCTGGCGCTGGCGGCGGGCGAGGTCTTCGAGGCGGCGAAACTCACGCAGGGCTCGGCCGACGCCAGGCTGCTCGTCACGCTCGGCGACGGAGCGCGTCTGCGCTGCCCCGGTCTGACGGAACTGCCCGACTGGCTGACGGTTGCCTCGCCGCGCGGGCGGCCCGTGCCTTCGCAGCTTGACGGCGACGGCTATCTCACCGCCCGCGTCACGCGCTGGCAGGGGGCCGACGGCGCCTCCTGGGCCGAGGCGGCGAACTGGTCTGACGGCGTGCCGACGACCGACCGGCTGGCTGTCGTCGATGCCGCCGGCGCCGCGGTCGCGGTGCCGTCGTCGGCGGCGACGGAGACGGCCGGAGCCGTCTGGCTCGAGGCGGGCACGCTCGACGTGCAGGGTGTGCTGGCGGTGCAGACGCCGACGGACGGCGAGCGCTTTCTGGTCCGGACGGGAGCGGCGGTCAGGGTGTCCGGCGGCACGCTGGCGCTCGCGAGCGCCGACGGCGTCTCCGGGCCGGCGCTCGAGCTGGATGGCGGCGCGGTGGCCGTCGAAGCCGGCGTGCTCGACGTCGCGAATTCGCGGGGCGTCGTCGGCGCGGGCGATCTCTCCGTCGCCGCTGGTGCGCAGCTCGCGGTCATGCAGGGCGAGGCGTCCACCGGCTTCGGCACGGGCGAGACGACCGTGGAGCTGGCGCTGACGCTGAAGCCCGGCGGTCTGTACGGCAAGAGCACGGGCCATGTCGTGTTCGGCGCGGTGCAGCAGGGCAAGACGAGCCTCACGGTCGAGGCTCCGGACTCCGGCGCCCCGCTGGCCAACGTCTTCGTCGGCAGCAATCCAAAGAGCATCAAGATCGGCCGTGAACACGGCACGACCGAGGCAACGCTGGTCGGCGGCAACCTCCAGCCGGGCAACTGGGGCGTCCAGATTGCGCAAGGCGACTCCGCCGGCGCGGCGGTGACGGGGCGCGTCCATCTCGCGGGCGGCAAGATTACTGCCGCCTCGGGCTACCTTGACGGCAACTGGAGCGGTCTGGCCGTCGGCATCAGCACGGCGGCGGTGCCGGATCCCAGGTCCGTCCGCGGCGAGGTCTGGCTTGAAGCGGGAGAGGTTTCCGTCTATCAGGTCTCGCCCCTCGGGCTGGGCGTCGGCGGCGCCGAAGGCTTCGTCCGCCAGACCGGCGGCGAGCTGAGGCTGACGTCGGGAGCCGGCGCGATGGTGCTGGGCTACGGCTCGGGCACGGGCGAGTACGTGCTGTCGAACGGCACCGTCGCGACGTCGCGTCCGCTCTATGTCGGCGGCTGTCTCCGCGCCGACCTGGAGCTGAAGACGGGAACGAACGGCGACACCATTCTCTACTCCGAGGGCAGCAATCATCCGGCCGGGCGACAGGCGGCGAAGGGCGCGTTCTATGCGCGCGGCGGCGAGCTGACGGTGACGGCCGAGAAGGGCATTCGCGTGGGCGTCGACGGCGTCGGACGCTTCGAGGTCGGGGCCGGGGCGGCGGTGACGACGACGGAGCTGGTGCTCTCGAACGCATGCGCGTCGACGCTGGCCTTCACGCTCGGGGCCGATGGCGCCGCCGGTTCTCTGACGGCCGCGAAGCTCGTGATCGCCGACGGCGCGCGGCTGGAGATCGACGCGACGCGGCTCGCGTCCGCATCCCGGTCGACGTTCCGGCTCGCGCAGTGCGGGGAGGTGGCGGGCGCGTTCGCCCCCGAGAACGTCACGGTGCGCGCGCCGGCCGGGCAGGAGGCGCGGTTCGCGGAGGCCAGGGTGGTCACCGCGCGTGCCGGGCAGGCCGGGCTGTGGCTGAAGGTGCCCGGTCCGGGGATGGTGCTGATTCTGCGGTAAGGCATGGCTGGGCGACGATGAATGGCGGGCTGAGATTGTTGCGGTCGCTGGCGGCGGGATGCGCGCTTGGCGTCGCAGGCGCCTCCGGCGCGGTGCGGGTCATCGGGGAGGACGGCTACGACCCGGCCAGGGGCGTGATCGCGAATCTGGACGCCATCGTCCGCGCGGCCTTCGCCGAGACGAACGCCTGCATCATCGTCACGCCCGTGCCGCGGGGGCTGGCGAATGGCGATCCGGTGCGCACCGTCTCCGGGCGGGTGGCGGACGAGGTCTTCAAGCTGTGTGACAACCGGCGCAAGTTCTATCTCGACGTGCGGCCGGGCTTCCTCAACCGCGACGGCTCGCTGAAGGCCGAGTATTACGCGGCGGACGGCCTCGCCCTCAACGCGGCGGGGCGCGACCGCCTCTCCGCCCTCGTCCGCCCGCTCGCCGACTGGATCGCCGCTCCGTCGGACGAGCCCGCGCCGGCGACCAAGTTCGGCTGGAAGCACTTCTACTCCGCCAACCTGCACCTGTCGCTCGCCGGCCGGCCCTGGTGGTGGGACCGCGTCATTCGCAACGTTGAAGCGGCCGAGCGCCTGCGCCGGACGCGCGGCGGGCGGGTGGATGTGCTGTTAATCGGCGATTCGATCTCGCATCATTGGGAGGACACCGGCGCGTCCTTCTACGCCGAGATCTGCGATCGGCGCGAAGTCCTCAACCTCGCCAACGGCGGCGACCTGCCCTATCAGCAGCAGTGGCTGCTCGACAACGGCGTCGTGGACGGGATCAAGGCGAAGCTCGTCCAGGTCATGATCGGCACCAACGACCATGACGAGCCGGAGAAGAAGTTCGGGCGGATCCGCAAGCTGGTCGAGACGGTGCGGGCGAAGCAGCCCGAGGCGAAGGTCGTGCTCTGCGCCATCCTGCCGCGGATGGCCGAGAAGGACGCCGTCGAGTGCGAGCGGAACGAACTCGTGAACGCGCAGCTCCGGTCGCTGTGCGACGGCGGGCGGACGGTCTTTCTCGATGTGGGCGAGCCGATGCGCCGGGCACTCGGCGAGCCGGTCGAGACGCGCAGGAGGCTGGCGGGGGACCTGCTGCATCCGTCGGTGCTGATGTACCGCCACTGGCTCGAATGTCTGCGGCCGCACTTGCCACCGCCTGCGCCCGACCTGCGGTCAACACGCCACGTGACGGCGTTCGCCGTCGGCCGGACGCGCGAGCGGGGCGGCCTCGCCCTGCCGGAGCTCGACCAGGCCCTGGCGAAGGCGGTCGTGTCGCCCCGGCAGGCGACGCATGTCTATCTTCGGTACCGCACGACCTGCCCGGAGCTCGCCGGCATCCTGTACACCCGGGGCGTCGACGACCGGTATCACAGCGATTTCGGCTTCTGGCCCGATGGCAAGGTGCACGACGCCGTGATTGCGCTGGAGGGCTGGAGCCGTTCGGGAAAGCGTCTGCGCCTTGACGAAAGCGCGAGCTTTGTCTTCAAGTTCGGCGAGGGCGAGATTGAACTGATCGAAGTCGGCGTCGTGCGCTGAGAGAGGAGACAGACAATGACATTGAACATCTGCCCGTGGCTGGTGGCCGGAACGCTGGCGTTCGCCCTTGGCGCATCCGCCGCCGGGGAGCGACGGGTCGTCATCGCCGACTTCGCCGACCCGGCCGTCGGCCGCACCGCCTGGGTCAATCCGTGGGGCGGCGAGAAGCGGGGCAAGGCCGAGTTCGACGAGCGGGCCGGCTGCGTGCGCTATTCCTTCCCGGCGTCGAACGGCTCGGCCGGCGCGCGCATCGTCGACCGGCTTGTCCGGGAACGGCTGACGAACGAGACCGGCCGGCTCACCCATTTCTACGTCCGCTACCGGACTGACGATCCGAAGGCCAACCCTTCGCTCAACCAGCAGACGACCGCCGACACCTACGTGAGCGTGACCGGCTTCGTGCCCGACGGCAAGGTCCGCGAGGCGCGCATCCGCCCCGCCGGATGGAGCCGCAAGAGCCTGCCCTTCGACCGGAACGCGCTGACCTCGCTGTATTTCGCGGCGTCTGACGCGACCTTCGAGATCTACGAGATCGGCGCGATCCTCGACCCGACGCCCGTGCCGCCGCTTGAGCCGGCGGTGGACACGGAAGCCTTCCGGCTCTATCCCGAGCCGCAGGTCTTCCTGCCCGGCGAGGCGACATTCCCGCTGGCGGCCTACGCCGCGCCGCAGGCGTTCGGCGCGCGCGCCGAGACGGCCGCGGCCTGGTTCTCGGCGCGGATCGCGCGCTTCTACCCGGAGCTGCGGCCGGACGCCGGGAGGTGCCCCGTCGTCTTCGCTCTCGCCGGGACGGCGGCGGGGCGCTTGGCGCTCAGTCGGCTGAAGCTTGCAAACAACTTCGGCCGCGTCAAATTCGACGGCTACGCCCTCGGCGTCCGCGCCGACGGCATCGACGTGGTGGCGCACAACGAAACGGGCCTCATGAACGGCGTCCGCTCGCTGATGCAGACGATCCACCAGGCATCCGGCGACGCCGGGCCGGCGCAGGTCCGCGCGCTCACGGTCGTCGACTGGCCGCGCGTCGAGCACCGGATGCTCTACATACCCGTCTACAATTGCGCGCTCAAGGGACTGCGCCAGGAGCCGGCGGACTACGCCGGGCTGCTCGACCGGTTTGTCTTCGGCGCGCGCTACAACCTGGTCTCCTTCGATTTGGGCACCATGTACGCATGGGGATGCGACCCGACCTATCGTCCGGGCGAAACGGGGTGGACTCCCGCCGATCTCACCAACCTGGTCGACCGCGTCAACGCGCTCGGCGGGCGCGTCGTGCCGTTCGTCATGTCGCCGGGGCACATGCGGCCCGCGCTCTTCTGGTACGGCGGGCACTCGGAGCTGATGGAGGAGGGGGCGAAGGAGGCGCTCTGCCTCGGGCATCCGCGAACCTACGAGACGCTCTTCGCGCGCATGCAGGAGATGGCCGACATCTGTGCGCACAACCCGGGCTGGCAGGCGCCGGTCTTCTACACCGGCGGCGACGAGGTGCGGTGGAAGCACGGCCTGCCGTACGAGGCGCGCTGCCCGTATTGCCGCGACACGCCCCGGAGCGAGCAGCTGCTGGCGCACATGCGGAAGGTCGACGCCTGGTGCCGCGAGCGGAACTACCAGATGCTCATGTGCTCCGACATGTACGTGCCGGCGCACAACGGGTTCGGGCCCGCCAGGGGGGCGCTGGTCGCCGACCGCCTGGAGAAGACGATCGCGCTGCTCCACTGGGGCAACATGGACTGGGACGAGATGGAGCTCTGGCATCGCCGCGGGCACCGGAACTGGAAGGTGATGACGGGCTATTCGTCGGATCCGGCCGGCGATGCGTACTGCGACGGCTACGGGTTCGCGCTCTACACGGGCCGGTGGTGGCTGACGCGCCAGCGCGGCGGCGGGAAGGCGTTGAACTACACGCCCGCCAACGTCTTCATCGTCGGTGCACAGGGCTGGGGGCCGGCGCCGGCGACGGACGACGAGGGCTGGCGGCGCGCACAGGCGTGGGGCAACTTCTGGATGCGCAACTGGAGCCGCAAGCCGATTCCGTCGGGCAGCGCGCGTTTCGCTCCGGTCTCGCTGCGGGCGGCGGCGAACGGGTCCGTCGCCAGCGCCCACGACTTCGCGACGCCGGCGCTCTCCGGCGTGCCCGTCGCCTTTGCGCCGCCGCCGCAGGGGAAGGGCCGCGTCGGCTGCGTGCGGGCGGACGGCGCCGAGCACATAGTCGACGTCGCGCGCAAGGCGGCGTCGCTGGTCTTCCTGCATACTGGATCGGCGGCTGGAGCGATGGCGAAGGGCGTCGCCATCGAGGACGGGTTCGACCAGATGTACGGCCTGCCGGTGGCGACGTGGCGCGTCGCCTACGCCGACGGCGGCGTCGAGACCTTCACCGTCCGCTATGGCTGGAACGTCGGCAGCCGCGAGACCTCGGCGCGCGGGGACAACTATGAACGCTACCTCGGCGACGCGCGGTATGCGTGGGCGGACGCCGACGGCGTCACGGTCTATGCGCACGAATGGGTCAACCCGCATCCGGAGCGCGAGATCGCCTCGCTGACGCTGGCGGCGAAGCCGACGGCGGTCGACTACGAACTCTGGGCGCTGACGGCGCGGCTTCCCTGCAAATGCTATCATACCATCATCGGTAAAACGAAAGGGCCGAGACTGAAATGACGACGAGAACAACGGCAATGCGGACGCTGGCTGCGGCCGGCGCGGCGATCCTGGCGGGATGCGCCGCCATCGGGACGAACGACGACGAGGCGGGCTTCGTGCCCCTCTTCAACGGGAAGGACCTTTCCGGATGGGAGGGCGCGACGGACACGTACTGTGTGTCGCCGGAGGGCTATCTCACCTGTATCCAAAAGGACGGTGTCGGCGAGTCTGGCGCGCGGAACCTCTGGACGACGAAGGATTACGCGAACTTCACGATCCGCTTCGACGTGAAGCTGCCGCCGAACGCGAACAACGGTCTTGGCATCCGCTGTAAGCCGAACGGCTGGTGTTCGCGCGAGGGCATGGAGCTCCAGCTCCTCGACGACTGGGGCGACGCGTACAACGGGTCCAACAAGCTCGTGGACGTCCACTACACGGGTTCCATCTATGGCGTCGTTCCGCCGGCGCGGAAAGTGAATGGCGAAAGCTATCTCAACAAGCCGGGTGAGTGGAATTCGGTCGAAGTGACGGCGGACGGTTCGCGCATCGTGTTCGTCCTCAACGGCACGACGATCGTCGACGCGGATGTCTCGAAGTACTCGACGGACGGCACGGTTCCAGCGGACGGGATCAAGCGTCCGGGACTTCACAACAAGACGGGCCGCATCCACTGGTGCGGGCACGGGCACAACATCCTCTGGAAGAACATCAGGATCAAGGAGTTGCCATGAATAGACGTGATTTCATCAAGGCGGGTACTCTGATGAAAGAATTCAAGAAGGGCAAACTGATCGTCAAGGTCATGGCGACGCGCACGGAAATGGGGCAGGTCGCCGCACAGGACATACATGACCGGATCCTCGCGCTTCTTGCGGAAAAGGACGAGATCAATATGATCTTCGCGGCGGCACCGTCGCAGAACGATGTCCTCAAGTCGCTCACGGAGTATACTGACATTCCGTGGAACAGAATCAACGCCTGTCATATGGACGAGTACATCGGGCTCGATAAGGACGCGCCGCAGGGGTTCGGGAACTTCCTCAAGTCTCACATCTTCGACCTCGTGCCGTTCAAGTCGGTGAACCTTATCGACTGCTCGGCCACGGATCCCGAGGCCGAGAGCGAGCGGTATAAGGAGATTCTGAAGAAGTATCCGACCGACATCGTGGTGATGGGCATCGGCGAGAACGGGCATATCGCGTTCAACGATCCGCCGGTCGCCGACTTCAACGACCCGAAATGGGTGAAGCCGGTGAAGCTTGACGATGTCTGCCGCCAGCAGCAGGTGAACGACGGCTGCTTCGCGACCTGCGAGGACGTCCCCGAGTACGCGATATCGCTGACGTGTCCGACCCTGATGCGCGCGACCTGGAAGTTCTGCATCGTCCCCGCGCCCACCAAGGCCGAGGCCGTGCTGCGCACGCTCACGTGGGACATTAATGAAAAGTGCCCCGCGACGATTCTCCGCCGCAGCGACAACGCAATCCTCTACCTCGAGCCCGCCAGCGCGGTGAAACTTTGAACGCCATGACGAGGGGCCTCGCATTCCAGGATTACGCCGTCATTGCCGCGTTCTTCGCGGTGATGATCGGGGTTGGCATTTACTACAGCCGCAAGTCGAATTCGTCCGACCAGTTCTTCGGGAACGATAAGACCGTTCCGTGGTGGCTCTCGGGCGTCTCGTTCTACATGAACAGTTTCTCGGCGCTCGCGTTCGTCATGTATTCGGCGCTTGCGTATAAGTTCGGCTGGGTGCCAGTCACGGTGAGTTGGCTTTCCGTTCCGGCCGTCCTCCTCGGCGCGTGGTTCCTCGCCGTTCGCTGGCGGCGTGCAGCGAAGGGGAGCCCGATCGACTACATCGCCGAGCGCTACACGCCGTCGATGTTCAGGACGCTCGCGATCTTGGGGCTTCCGATGCAGCTCCTCGACAATGCCTTGAAGCTTCTTGCGATCGGGACGGTCGTCGGTGTCGGGATGGGCTTCCCGCTCTTCTGGTCCATCTGCATCTCGGGCGTTATCATCGTCCTCTACACCTTCCTCGGCGGACTCAAGGCGACGCTCACGTGCGACTTCATCCAGTTTCTGGTGATCCTCGTCGTAATCTTCACGCTGCCGTATCTGTGTCTTGAAAAGCTGGCCGCGTGCGGGCCGTTGGGGGCAACGGCCCCTACCGTCATTGACGGGTTCCGCGTGTTTCTCGACAAGGTCCCCACGGGGTTCTTTGATTTCACGAACGGCAAGTACACGTGGGTGTACATGCTCGTCTTCTTCTGCTGCGTCGGTTCGACGCTCTCGACCAATTGGTCGCTCGTCCAGCGCTACTACTCGACGAAGAGCGAGAAAGACGCGAAGAAGATGGCGTATCTCGTCGCGGCGCTCCTTTTCCTCGGTCCGCCGATCTTCTTCTTCCCGGCGATGGCGGCGCGCGTCTTCATGCCGGGGATTCCTGAGAATCAGATGAACGGCGTCTATGCGCTTGTCTGCCGCGAGGTGCTTCCGGTCGGGATGATCGGCATGGTGATCGCGGCGATGTTCTCCGCGACGATGAGCTCCCTGGCGGGCAACTTCAACGCGGCTGCGGCGGTGATGGTGAACGAGTTGATAGGTGTAGGTGGAAGGTGTAGGTGTAGATCGGAAAAGTCAAAGCTTGTTGTTGCGCGCCTCGCCACGATCCTCGTCGGCGGGCTTGTCATCGCACTCACGTTCGTCATGCAGTATGCTCAGGGGGCGGACGATCTCTTCAATCTCTCCAACAAGGTGTTTGGCGTCTTCCTGCCGCCGATCGCGATCCCGATGCTTTGCGGTATCTTTGTGAGGAAGTTCTCGAAGCGCTCTGGTCTCATCGGGCTCGTGGGCGGCATTGCCGTCGGACTCGTGATCTTTTGTGTCGGTGCGAAACCTGAGCTCGCGTACCTGCGCGAGATGATCTGGATCTTCCCGGCGACGGCTGTCGCGACGATCCTGTTCCTTGTAATCGGATCGTGCCTATTTCCAGATGCTGCATCGGAACGGGAATCCGTTGAATCGTTCATGGATAAGCTGTCCAATTGCAATCGAACAATCAAACAATCTTAAATCAAACAATGACAGGTTGGGTTGACCTCCAGGTGAATGGTTACGGCGGCGTGGATTTCAACGCGCCGGGGCTCACGGTCGAGGCTGTGAAGGCTGTTACGGAAAAGCTTGCGGCGGATGGAACCGTCGGTTATTTGCCGACGCTTGTGACGGGCGATCCCGAGATGCTGATTGGGACGATGCGTACGGTCATGGAGGCGCGGCGGAAACATGCCGTCTGCGAGAAGAATATCCTCGGGTTCTTCCTCGAGGGGCCTTTCATCTCCGACAAGCCGGGCGCGGTCGGGACACATCCGGTCGAGTGGGTGCATGCGCCGGATCTGGGGCTTTTCCACCGTTTCCAGGACGCTGCGGAGGGATTGATTCGGATGGTGAACGTGGCGGCGGAGGTTCCGGGCATGCCGGATTTCGTCCGCCAAGTTTCCGCAACGGGCGTGACTGTTTCTCTTGGGCACCAGCTCGCGAAGAGTCCTGCGGACATCGACGCGTGCATCGTCGCGGGTGCGAAGGCGTTCACGCATCTCGGGAACGGCATCCCGAACGAGGTGAATCGTCATGACAACATCGTCTACACGGCGCTTGTCGAGGACCGTGCGAACGTGATGTTCATTCCGGACGGACATCATCTCCCTGATACGATGCTGAAGCTCTACACGCGGGCCGTGCCCCTGAAGCGGCTCATTGCCGTTTCGGATGCGCAGTATCCGGCCGGAATGCCGCCCGGTGAGTACGAGGTCTGCGGGGCGCATGCGCGTCTCGAGCCGAACGGACTCCTCTGGAATCCGTCCCGCAACTGCCTCGTCGGCGCGACGACGCCGATCGCGAAATGCATGGAAATCCTTCGGGAGCGGATTGGGCTGACGCCGGATGAATGCCGTGTGATCGGCCATGACAATCCGCTCGCGCTGATCTCCTGAAATCCCCTCGTTTTGATATACCGCCGCATCTCTAAGGTACTCGGTCAGTCAACACCGCTCTTATGGGAACAAAAGTCAAGGGCAAATCGCG
>CAMAHK010000067.1 GCA_945834475.1 uncultured Verrucomicrobiota bacterium | reverse complement strand
CATAACCAACAGGAACCCCGCCAGCAGCGCGAATGTTGCGCCTTTCTCAAACCCGTGTGAATGGGTCTCGGGTATCATCTCGTCTGAAATCACGTAAAGCATCGCCCCGCCAGCCGCCGCCAGCACGAACGGGAGAAGGGACGCGAAAACGGACACCAGCAACGCGCCGAGCAGCACCGAGACCATGCTGATCGCGGCAATCGCGAGCGACAGTCCGATGACGCGCCGTGACGTGACGCCGATGGCGAAAAGCGGCGCGACGATGACGACCGCTTCCGGGATATTCTGTATGGAAATCGCACCGGCGACCGTCAGCACGTCGCCGGTCACCCCCGTGCCGAAGCTCACGCCGGTGGCAAGCCCCTCCGGGATCTTGTGGAGCGCAATCGCCGAAACGAAAAGAAGCGTCTTGCCAATCGAGCGGTTGTTGCGGTGTTCCTCGGTGTCGAGACCGGCCAGACGATGGAGGTGCGGAACGATCCGGTCGAGCACGCTGATGAACGCCGCGCCTGTCACCGCGCCCGCAACGGCGAGTGCGAGATTCGTCGCCCCCGCGACGGCAAACGCCGGAGCCAGCAGACCCAACACCGATGCCGCCAGCATGACACCCGCCGCGAACCCCAGCACGGCGTCATTGAAACGATGGGGTATTCGGCGGACGAGCAGTCCGCCGAATACCCCGAGGACGGTCGAGCCGCCCACTGAAAGCAGAACGAGCAGAAGAACCGTGCTCATTCGGCCTTCGCCTTACTTCTTCGCCTTTTTCGCGGGCTTTTTGTAGCCGCATTTCGGGCACACGCCGTTGACGAGGGCGATGCCGCAGAGGGGGCAGCGGTCCTTCGTCTTGCCGGGCTTGAACTCGCACGAGGCCGCGTTGACGCCGCTCGTGAAGGTGATCTTGACGATGTTGAGCTTGTCCTTGAGAAGCTCGTACACCATCTTGATCATCCCCTCGACGGTCATCGTCTCCTTCGTGACGACGAGACGGCAGTCGGGATACGCCTTGCAGAGCTTGTTCTCGAAGGCGACGCCTTTCATGGTGTTCGTCTTCGTGCCGTTCTTGATGCCTTCCTTCTCGTAGACGCCGAGGATGGCCGGGAGGAGCGGATCGTCCTCGCGCAGGATGAGCGCGTGGTCGAAGTTCTTGATGACGTCCCACGCCGTCTTCTGGATCTCGTTGCACGGGAAGACCATGTTGACGCCGGGATTGACGGTGTCCTCGACCTCAATCGTGAGGCCGCCGGTGTGTCCGTGCAGATAACGCGCCTCGCCCTGGAAACCGTAGAAGCGGTGCGCATACTGAATGTCGAACTTGGTGATCGATTTCATTGTTGCTTTCCTTTTTCGTGGTGTTGACGTTTACAGGGCCGTCTGCGCCACACGGCGCACGTCCCAGCCTCCGCCTGAAATCAGAAGTTGTTCGCCTGAAGCTGGAAGTACGCCTTCGGATGGTCGCACACGGGGCACTTCTCGGGCGCTTCCGCGCTCTCGACGATGGCTCCGCAGTTGCGGCACTGCCACTTGTTCTCGCCGACGCGCACCCAGACCTCGCCGGTCTCGATATTCTTCGCGAGCTTGCGGTAGCGCTCCTCGTGATGCGCCTCGACCTCCGCGACCTTGCGGAACTTGACGGCGATGTCGGTGAAGCCCTCGGCCTCGGCCTCGTCAGCCATGCGCTTGTACATGTCGGTCCACTCCTCATGCTCGCCCGCGGCGGCGGCGAGGAGATTCTCCGTCGTCGAGCCGATGCCCGCAAAGAGCTTGAACCACATCTTGGCGTGTTCCTTCTCGTTCAGCGCCGTCTCCTGAAAGATGGCCGCAATCTGCTCGTAGCCCTCTTTCTTCGCCTTCGAGGCGAAATAGTCGTACTTGTTACGCGCCTGACTCTCGCCCGCAAACGCGGCCATGAGGTTGGCTTCTGTCTTCGATCCTTTGAATTCCATTTTAGTTTTTCCTGTCTTTGGTTGATGACTCACATCGGCTCGAACTGGTCCTTGCCGACGCCGCAGAGCGGACACGTCCAATCCGACGGCAGATCCTCAAAGGCAATGCCGTTGTTGTTCGCGGGATCGTACACATACCCGCAGATCTTGCAGACATATTTCATTTTGTCGTTTCCTTTCTTGTTGATTACCAAAAACACTTAAACAGCCGCTGTCCACCTACTTTCTCTTCCGGCATTTGTCGCAGACGCCGGTGACGCGCAACTCAAGATGGTGTCTCTCACGTGGCATTCCTTCGGGGATCGGTTGCTCCGCCGGGAGCGGATAGTCGGTGATCGACCCGCACACTTCGCAGATGAAGTGCGCGTGCGGACCGAGAACCGTATCGTACCGTGCCGACGAAAGCGCATCGAGCCGCGTGATAAGCCCCAAGTCGGCGAACTCGTTCAGGATGCGGTAGACGGAATCGCGGGTCACGGTCGGTACCGTCTTGCGCAACTTCGCCAGCGTCTCGTCCACCGACGGATGCCGCCTCGACAGGCGCACGGCGTTGAACACGGCAAGCCGCTGCGCGGTGCATCTGAGCCCGTGTTCGCGGCAGAACGCCGGAAAGGCGTCGCTGGTGATATCTCCCGTCATCTCCATCGTTGGTTCCTTATTCGGCTTTAGATGTAGATAAGTATAACATTTATTTCCGACGTTATCAAGGACGTAGAATCTTCATATCAGACATCAATCTTGATGATCTTGCGGATCATGATCCAGCCCAGCGCCACGAGGACGATCATGCCGCCGACGCACAGGACGCCTGTCCAGCTCGCGAGGAACGGAATCATCATCTTCGGCTTCAGGACGAGCATCGCGATGCCAAGGAGCACCGGCAACGCCGAAACGATCAGACCCTGCATGCGGCCCTGGGCTGTCAGGGTCTTCACCTTGCGCTCGATCTTCATGCGGCCGCGGATCGTCTCGGAGATCTTGTCGAAAATCTCCGTCACATTGCCGCCCGTCTTGCGCGAGATGAGGATCGCCGTTGTCACGAGCGTCAGGTCGTCCGAGCCGACGCGCTGACTCATCGAATCGAGCGCGTCCTCGAAACTCATGCCGACGCGGAGCTGCTGCTGCAGAATCGCGAACTCCTCGCTCATCGGCTTCTCGCCCTGCTCGACAACGCTCTGGAACGCCTGCGAGATCGAGAAGCCCGCCCGAAGCGCATTGGACATCGTCGCCAACGCCTCGGGAAGCTGCAGGTTGAACTTGTCGCGCCGCCGCTGGTCGAGCCACTTCGCCAGCGGCGACTCGCCGTTCTGCCACCCGGCCTTGATCTTGATGCCTGACGTAAAATACCAGGCAATGCCCGCGAAAGAGCAGGCGAAGAGCGCGGCGATAAGGTAAGGGATCATAGGGTTGTTGGTTGCTGGTTGTGGGTTGTCGGTTGTGCGCCGGAAGTCGTTCGTCGAATGTCGGTCGTCGAAAACTAACGCGTTCGCCTGATCGTAACATCAACACGACTGTCCGGATCGAACATCTTGGGATCACAGACGATGCCGCGGCCGGCGAGCTGGTCGTACCAGGTCGGGATCGCGCCGCAGGGCTTCATCTCGCCGATGATCTTGCCGTTCTCGCCGACACCGCGCTGCCGGAACGTGAAGATGTCCTGCATGACGATCTGGTTGCCCTCGAGTCCCGTCACCTCCGAGATCGCCACGACCTTGCGCGAGCCGTCGGAAAGACGCGACTCGTGGATGACAATGTCGACCGCGCTTGCGATCTGCTCGCGGATCGCACGGCTCGGCAGCTCCATGCCGCTCATGAGGACCATCGTCTCGAGACGCGAAATGACGTCGCGCGGCGAGTTCGCGTGCACGGTCGTGAGCGACCCGTCGTGGCCCGTGTTCATCGCCTGGAGCATGTCCAACGCCTCGCCGCCGCGGCATTCGCCGACGATGATGCGGTCGGGACGCATACGGAGGCAGTTCTTCACCAGGTCTCGGATCGGCACCGCGCCCTTGCCCTCGATGTTCGGGGGACGAGCCTCGAGACGCACGACGTGCGGCTGCTGAAGCCGCAGTTCCGCCGCGTCCTCGACCGTCACGATGCGCTCAGTCGACGGAATGTAGCCCGAGAGCAAGTTGAGAAGCGTCGTCTTGCCCGAGCCCGTGCCGCCGGCGACGATGATGTTCTTGCGCAGGAGCACGCAGAGCTTCATGAACTCCGCCGCATTGTGCGTCCACGTGCCGAAGCGGATGAAGTCCTCGGGCGTCAGCGCCTTCTTCGCGAACTTTCGGATCGTGATCGTCGGACCGGACAGGGCGAGCGGCGCGATGATCGCGTTCACACGCGAACCGTCCGCCAATCGTGCGTCCACATACGGCTGAGACTCGTCGCAGCGGCGGCCGAGCGGCGCGATGATGCGCTCGATGACCGCAAGAACGCTCGCGTCATCCGTGAACTGGCAGTCGGAAAGCTGCAGCTTGCCGCCTCTTTCGACATAGACCTTGTGCGGACCGTTCACCATGATTTCCGAGACGGCGTCGTCGGCCAAGAGCTCTTCCAACGGGCCAAGGCGCAGCGCCTCGTTGAAGACATCCTCTTCGAGCCGCACGGGGTCGATGCCGTCGGGGAGGCGTCCCTTCGCGACGACCTCGTCGATGATCGCGCGGATCTTCTCGCGCGCCGTTTCCTCGAGTCCCTCGCGGTCGACGCCCTGTAGCGTCAGCCGCTTCATGTCCATCCGCTTCAAGAGCTCGTGCTGAATCTGCTCCTGCACATTGCGGCGAAGCTCGCGATAGGGGTCGGCGGAGGCGGAGGAAGAGTCTTCTTCCGACGCGACAGGAGTGTCGCGTCCCCCTTGATCCACGGCATCCTCGCCATCGGGGACGCGACACTCCTGTCGCGTCACACCAGAACCTTCCACCTCTTCCTCCGCATCCTCACTACCGAGCGCGTCGCTGACGCGGAGCATGCTCTCGCCGACCTGGACGACCATGCCGCCGTCAAGCGTCACGGCCCCGTCGACCTGCTCGCCGTTCACATACGTGCCGTTCGCGCTGTGGAGGTCCTCAAGAATCGCCCGCCCGTTGCGCACGGTCAGAATCGCGTGACGCTCGGAGACGTCGGCGAACGGCAGGCGAATCCGACAGGATTCACCGCGGCCAATCATGTAGGAGCCGTCCGTGATCTCGCGCGTTTCGCGCGCGCCGTTGATGAGCGTGGTCAGGTACATCGTCTTAGTGTCCCGAAGAGAGCCTCTGCTGCTGGCGCTGAAGGTTGAGTTCCTCGATCTCGGCGCGGATCTTCTCGAAGTCGACCTTCGGAAGTTCCTTCTCGAACGAGGTGTCGTTGCGGTTGCGGAGCGTGAGCACCAGCCGTCCCTTGATCTGCTCGGCAAACGCCAGCATCTCGGCCTCACGCGGCGTCACCTCGAGCGTGACCGTCGAGTAACCCGAGGAGAGGCCGAGATTCCGTCCGTGCGTCTTCGCCGTCTCATTGCCCGTCGCGAGCACCAGCACGTTCTGGAGAATTGTGCAGGTGACAAAATTCTTCTTGCCGACCGCGCCTTCGAAGTCGAACGTGCCGATCACGTCGACGTGGTCGTTGGGCTTCACCATCGACGAGACGGACGCCGCGCCCGTGCAGTTGATCGATACCGCGCGCATCTGACGCTTGATGTCGGCGGAAAGCCCCTTGACGGAAGGGTCTCCGCCCTCGATGTCGGACCAGAAGACGACGTCGCGCCTCTTGTGCATCGTCAGCGTCTTGCGTCCGACGATGTCCGCGACATCATCCTGCGTCAGCGCCTGGCCACGCATGCCGATCTCCGGCACGAGCTTCAGCTCGAAGTCGGACCGCGACAGCGTCGCTCCGGACGGTGTGTCCGCCTTGTAACACAGCACCCACATCTCGCCGAAGCGCGCCTTATAGGAGGCCTTGATCTCGGCGATCTCGGCATCCTTCGCCGCGAGATAGAAACGCGTCAGCACAGCGGCAACGACACCCGCCACCAAAGAGGCTATCAGGACAATCTGCTTTTTCATAAGCAATATTATAGCAAAATCTCCAGTCGATCGACGTGCAAGCGGGCGCGTCGATCAGACAGGGATTGATGACGTAAATGAGCAGCGAAACGACGTCGCCGATCCCGCGCTCGGTCAGGAACTTCGTCTTTTCTGGCAGGCGAAGCCGACGGCCATCAGGGCAAAAAGAATCGCCACCTGACCGGAGACTATCAGCAGATTCTCCATATCACGTGGCGATTGTCAGATTTAAGTATTAGAACTCGAACTTGAGCGACACGCCGCCCCAGAGAAGGTCACGCGGGTACTTGTGGCCGTTGAGATCGTAGTCGGAGCCGAGCTCGTCCATCTCGTCGCGCGCATCGTCGTTGAGGACGCCCGTGTAAGCGATCGTCGCCTGGAGGGAGACCCACTCGGTGATGGCATAGCTCGAATAGAGCTTGACCGTCGTGCCGGCGAAGCCCGAGGACTTCGTGCCGTAGATGTACTCCTGATAATCACGGTTCGCAAAGCTGACGTTCCAGTCCGCGCCGACCGTCACCTCATCGGTGACTTCGATTTCCTTGTTCAGGCCGATTTCGTAGTGGAAGCCAGCCTTGTAGTCGCCGAAGTCCTCGTACATCCAGCTCGTCTGACCGTAGACCGTGACGAACGGATTCTCGAACGTCGCCTTGAGATAGAGCTCGCGCGTGTTCGGATTCGAGCCCTTCGTGCCCGAACGGCGGTTCATGTAGGTGTACCAGTCGTGACCGAGCTCGAGGTCGAGCTTGTACTCCTCCTCTTCCGTCGCCCAGGCCGTCGCGCTGAGATAGACGTTGTAGTCGTTCTCGGTCAGGCCCGTCTTGTGCATGTCGCGGCGATGACCCGTCAGGTCGTAATTCTGCCAGATGCTGGCGCCGATCGCGAACGGCTCGAAGAACGACCACTCGCCCCAGACGCACGGCTGGACGACCATTTGATCATTCAGAACCGCATTGCGCCAGACATAGGCGGAGAAAAGATCAACGTCAGCACCGAAGGAATAGGACTTCGCCTCCTCGGACGCGATCTCCTCCTCGGCTTCCTGAGCGAAAACAGTCTGCGAAACGGCGCACGCGGACGCCACTACCAATGTCATGAGTGTCGTTTTCATGGCGCGTAGTATATCATATTTGACTAGTCCTGA
This sequence comes from uncultured Verrucomicrobiota bacterium, assembly GCA_945834475.1. Lineage (GTDB taxonomy): Bacteria > Verrucomicrobiota > Kiritimatiellia > RFP12 > UBA1067 > UBA1067. The sequence goes on along the minus strand of CAMAHK010000067.1, from coordinate 8,737 downwards.
GGGAAGAGGGGAGGAGGCGCCTCGCCTCCTCAACAACCAAACAACCACCAATCAACCCAAACACCTCGCCCACAACGGGGACGCGACACTCCTGTCGCGTCGCAACCAAGAATCTCTTCTACCACCACTCAACACTCATCACTCATACTTCATCGCTTCTCCCCGCCCCACCCTCTCCACGTTCTCCACCTCTACACGGCCAACCCTACCCCTACTTCGCGCTCTGCGCGAAGTTCTCGTCGTCTCCTGAGTTGTCGGAAACCTGCTTGTTGTCGTGCGTAATGACAACCGCCGGCAACCCGAAGGCATAGACCGACGAGGTCTGCGACTTCGAGCTCGGCGTCTGCATCGTGCCGCAGCCCGAGAGCGTCGCCGCCGTTCCCGCGCCAAACAAAAACGGCAACGCCGCCTTCAAGACGGCCTTGAGAAGGTCCTTCCAGTTGATCTTCATTTCTCTGTTCCTTTCGTGTTTAGTGATAAGCGATTTTTGAGTGATAAGCGATAAGTGGCGGTGTTCCGATTTTTGTTCATCCACCCCGTACCGCGGTGCGTCCTCGCCCGCGGCAGGGTAACAGCCGCAAAGAGAATTTACCACCATCACTTATCACTTATCACTTAACACTTATCGCTCAATCACTCGACCTCGAACGCCAGTGCGTTCGACTTCTTCCCGTCGATCTCGAGCGTGAGCGTTCCCTTCTCGCCCGCCGCGAGTTCGACGTTCGGCGTCGCGATGTAGACGCCGCCAAAGTCGGTGTCATAGCGCGGCGAACAGGAGATGACCGTGTAACCGAGCTCCATCGTCGTGCCCACGCGGTCTCCCGCCGTAAACGTCATCGTCGCCTTCGACGTGCCCGTCTCGCAGTTGAACGCCTCAATGCGTTCGCCGAGAACGGTGAAGCACGCGCCCGCCGGAATCTTCGTGACCGGCTGTCCATCGACCTTGTACCCGGTGAGGTGCGGTGCCGTCGGATCGATCGGCTCGCCGACCTTCAGGTACTTGACCCGGCGAAACGCCGTCTGCAGCGGACCTTCCGCGTCGCCGGCACGCGACTTGACGACGAGCTTGTAGTCGCCCGCCTCCAGGAGTTCGGCCGTGTGCGCCTCGAAGAGCTGCTTCGAGACGACGCGGTCGACGACGACCTCGTACGTCACGCCCTTCGCGTCCTGCAGGAAGACCGTCGCCCCCTCGTCCTCGTGCACCATGTTGAACCCGGCGACGCGGCAGACGTTCTGTCCGTGGATCAGATTGTACGGACGCGGCGTGACGAGATCCATCACGTTGTCGACGCGGACCTTCGTGAGGTTCTCGTCGGCGACGATCGTCGGCACGACGTCCGCCAGCGAGAGCCGGATCGCGTCCTCCAGCCGAAGAGCCAGCTCCAGCGAGTTCTTCTCGGGATCGAACGCCGCGTCCGCCGTCTCGAACGAGCCGGTCATGCTGCGGGATGCCGATATAAAACGGCGAAAGGGCGAGCGCACCCGGTCCCTTCGTCGTCACGAACTTCTTTGCCATGATGGCTCCTTTCTTTTTACCATGGGGCTGACGGCAACCCGCCGTCAAGGAAACCCCGAAATCCCGTGAGGGCGATCAAAACCCCCGTGAGGGCAGTCGCACGTCCCCGTGAGGGTAGTCGCGCTGCTCCGTAAGGGTAGTCAATTCCTCCCTGCCGCCTCTTACGCACTGACCGTGCGCACTTCCTCGAACGTCACGTACACGCGCCTCTTCCCGTTCGAGAAGCTCGTCGCATGCCACTGCTTGACGGCCTTGTCCGCAATCGCTGCGGCCAATTGCTCGTCGACCTTCACCTCGATGTTCGTCGTCTTCATCGCCATAGTCTTGTTCCTTTCGTTTTAGAGTTCTTAACCGCAGGTCGCTTCGCGACACGCAGAGTTGCGCCCGGTTCAAAATGTCGTCGCCCCGAGCGACTGTCGACGATAGTTGTCCTTTGCGGCTACCGCCTTAGCTGCTCGGCGACATTTTGAACCGTGCGCGGTTCGTGCGAGTTCCCGGCTCGACTCGAGCCGAGGCAAGGTAACAGCCACACTTAGACGCGAACCGCGACCGACTCGCATTTGTCGCCGCGCAACTAAGCCGAAGGCGCCAAAGACAACAACACTCCGCATCGCGCGGGGCGTCGACAAATCGAGTCGGTCGCAATTCTGCGTGTCGCGAAGCGACCTGCGGTTAAAACACACACCATCGTCAACCTCAACCTCCAACCTCAACCTCAAAAAACCACCCCCCGCCAACATCGGTTCCGTTTCACTCAGATTTGGTTTCAACCGGTGGCGGGGAGGCAGGGCATCGCTGCGGTACATCACCGCAATCACGCCCCTCTATATATCCGTGTACACTAGACTCCCACGAAAAATTCGAGAAGTGCGTTTCGTGCCCTGAAATACGTGCTCATCGGCACCTTGCGAATCGAGAGACGCCGATTTTCACCATGCTCGAAAATCAGCACAAGCACCCTCGCAAGGAACGGTTTCTCATCCCAGACGAGACGCAGCACCGCCCCGACGACACTGGCGTTGCGCTGACCGACTTCGCACCGCCACGCCTCCCGTTCTGCAGACCAGTCGAAATCAACGGCTTCAACCATCCGACGGACACCGAGCCCGCCATCACTCTGCCGCGGATCCTTCGACGGATCAAACTCTTCATCTATCCAATCCATCGAAACCATTCCGGCGTTAAACCGCTCGTTGCGCGCGCTCATCGTGCGCTCCTCTCATCCAGCTGATCTTTCATCCGCCTGATCCGCGCGTGAAACGCACTCGCCGGATTGCGAATCTCGCCTTGCCGCGCCGACGCCATCACACTGTCAAGCTGGTCGACAAACGTATTGACGCCAATGTGCAGGCAGTAGTGACACCACGCGCGACGGTAGCGTGCGTCGCCGCCCGTTTGCCGCATCGCCTCGTCGACCGCCGCATCGACGTCGCTGGCGATCGCCGGATCGTAAAACCTCTCGCGCACACCCGCGCGCGATCTGAGAGGCTTGTACTCACAAGTATTACTACCCATCCCCATCAGATCGCGCCCGCGCGCACGCGAGGCCTCGCCTCCCCTGCGACCTACACCTTCACCTATCATCTTCATTCCTGTTCTCCTTTCGTTGTTTGTTTCTCGGGGATCGAGCACTTTCCCAATCCCTCCGAAGGAGTTGCCAACTCGTTTCGAATTCTTGCAGAAAAAAATTAAAAAAAATCTGCAAGAAATTTTTTTGAGTTGGCAATTCTCTTGGAGGCCCCTAACGATCGACCTCCGGAAAGGAATCATGAACAAAAAGAAAGCTCCCAGACTGACCGCCCTTTGCGCGGCATTTACCCTGTCGTGTTCGCCGGCATTCGCCGTCGAGACGACGCTTCCAATCCCATCCCCGAGCGTGTTCGCCGACACCGAAAGCGCGACGAACATCCCCTTTGCGGGCTGGAATGACCTCACGCGATTCATGAACATCAGCGCCGAAGTCTTCGCCTCCCTCGCCTCGTGCGTCCAAGTCGCCTTCGGCACCGACCACAATGACGGAGACCTCACCATCGACGAGACCGACCTCGTCCTCGGCTACGACTGCGGCACCTGGTTCATTCGCGATGAAAAGAACGGGGGCGAGGCACACTCCGGGGGCGAGGCACACTCCGGGGGCGAGGCACTCTTGCCTCGCCACAATATGGACGAAACCTCCTCATCCCGACGCGACAGGAGTGTCGCGTCCCCGCTGATTGGCTCCATCACCACGCAACCGACCACGCAACCGACCACCAACAGCCAGCAACGAGCGACCTTCGATGTCAGTCGTCTCTTCTCCCGCGACTGGAACCTGATGAAGATCACCACGCGAGGCGAGCAGACACTCGCGCCGACGCTCGGCCTCGAGTTCAAGAACAACCCGTTTGTTTTTATCTTGAAATGAAAGGAGATTTGTGTATGAAGAAGTTTTGGAATGAGGTGGAGAAAAGAGGTGCGATTGAGCAAAGCGAAATAGCCGAAGGCCTACGTGGACAATGGATGCTTGCCTTCTTGGTTGCGGCGTTCGCTCTTGTCGCGCCCCTCGCGAGCAACGCAAGCGAGTTCCCCGGAATGGGCGCGGCCTATGCGCAACGCCTCGAACAATATCGCAAGATCAGCAGTCTCTAGCTCGCCCCGCAAGCGCTGATCAGTAACGGAGACGCACACAACGGGGGCGAGGCACTCTTGCCTCGCCACAATATGGACGAAACCTCCTCATCCCGCCGCGACAAGAGTGTCGCGTCCCCGATTGCCGCATCTCACCTAAGTGAAACGCAAGAAACTCCAGTTCCGCCACTTAACACTTATCACTTATCGCTTAACACTATCCCCAACTGGCTCGCTCGCGGCGCCTACGAGGACTGGCTCCACATCGACCTCCCCGACACCTTCCGCTTCCCCGTCGGCCTTGAGTACATCTCGCGCATTACCATCCTCGCCTACGGCGAAGTCCGGTGTCGGATCAACGGCGGCGAGGCACACACCGGGGGCGAGGCACTCTTGCCTCGCCACAATAAGGACGAAACTTCCTTATCCCGACGCGACAAGAGTGTCGCGTCCCCGAATGCCGCGTCTCCCCTATGCGCCCAGCCACTAAGCGGGACACCAATTCCGCATCTCAACACTCATCACTCATACTTCAACACTTCTCTCGCATCCCTCCCCAACCGCGTCTCAATCGAGCCCAACAACTCCTCCGTCTCCCACGGCCTGACCGCATCAAACACCTACCTCATCGCCTGGCACAACGCCTGCGTCGAGCGTAACGCGACAAACCGCGTAGATGCCACAATCGAACTCTTCCCCGACGGCTCCGTTGTCACGACCTGGCAGCCCAACAACCCCAACCAAACACCAACAACCATCAACCAACAGCCAACCCCGCCGCCCGTACAAGATGGTTGTCCCCGGACCTGGAACCTACTGCTTCCCGCTGGAAGTCTTCGAGACCTACAAGGTTCGCACCTACCCGCAGCGCCTGCCGCTGACCTTCGCGTATGACGATGGGTTCGACGACGACTTCGAGCCGTCATACGCGCCTCGCGCGGCAACACGCTCGATGACGCCCGAAGAGGAACTTGAATATGAAATCAGCCAAATCCCTTGTCTGTCGATATCACCGAAGATGATTCCTCTTGACCAGGCCGTGGGGACTCGCCTGTCGATCAGGTGCAATATCGCAAATGCGACGTGTAGCTATGTCGCATCCCTGGTGAACGGCATTCGCCTGACGTTCCTCAACCAAACGGAGGCCGAGATCATCGATGCAGCTGCCGAATGTCTGGTCCAGATCGAGCTGTCAAACGCCAAGGGCAGTTGCAGCAATGATTTCTGCGTCTATCGGCGATACTTCCCGAATCCAGACCCCGACACGGGCGGGTGTGCAACAAACGAGACAGGCAGCACAAGCACAACCAACACGACGCCGACAGTGGAATCAACGAACACGACGAACGCCGTCTCATCTATACGCGAGGACTGAACTCCTTCACGAGACGCGGCACCCAAAAGGCACACCACTGGGGAATCGTCAGGATCTTTGACTCATACCCTACATTCCCATTGACAAGCTTAATCCCCCAATGAACATCCTTGTAGTTATCAGATGCAATGAGCGTCGCGAGAGATTTTGCTCGCGCATTCTCGGCCTTGACCTCAATCGGGACAAGCGAATCACCCCCTCGGATCAGGAAGTCGATTTCCAAAGTCGAATTATCCTTCTTGAAGTAGGCCGGAGTCCCCCCGGCCTTGACAAGCGCCTCTGCGACAATATTCTCAAAAAGTCCGCCTTTCCATGTTCCAAGGTTGCGGCGAATTCGAACGTCCTCCTGGGCTTCCTCATCAAGCATCGCAACGAGGAGTCCACTGTCTCCCATATAGAGTTTATAGCGCGAAGCGTCAAGATGAGCCATCACCGGAAGCTCGGGGAAATCCATAGCCCTGCAAACCGTCACGACGCCGGCGTCACACAACCATTCGACACAGCCCCAATAATCCTTATATCGAGCCCCCTTGGCAACCGTCGCAAGCTGAAACTTCTTGTTTTCCTTGGCCAACTGGGCGGGTATGCTCTCAAAGACATTCAAGATGCGAACCGGATCGAGCCCCTCGGCATACTTTCGAACGTCGGCACGATAATCGGCCAAGATTCGTCTTTGCATGGCCGGGACACCCTCGAAAGTTCCTTTCACGAAATACGATTCGACAACCTCCGGCATGCCGCCCAAGACACAATAATCCAAGAAAAGGCGATCAAACGTATTCTTGACAGCTTCCCCGAGACATTCCGCCCGAAGAATGCGCGCATAAATATCCTCAAGTTGCTCCGGCTGATAACCTCTCGCCGTCAAGAACTCCTCGAAATCAAGAGAACGCATCGTCTCCGTTTCCTGAAATCCGACGCTGATCGATTCAATTCGCTTATACTGAATACCAAGAAGTGATCCGCTGGAGACAACGTCAAAACGACCATCCTCGGCAAAGGACTTAAAACATGTCGCGATCTCGGGAAACTCCTGGATCTCATCGAAGAAAATAAGCGTCTCATTGGGAAGAAACCGAAAACGAGGCTCGACGAGCGAGATATTACGAATGATGTGTTCGCATGAAAAGCCATCCTGAACAATCGTCTTGAACTCTTCTTGAAGAACAAAGTTGATCTCAATGACCGAGGTGTAATGCCGTTCGGCGAATTCTCGAATACACTCCGTCTTTCCGACTTGTCGCGCCCCTTTGACAATGAGTGGCAAGCGATCATTCCGGGACTTCCACGCCTCCAGAACCCGCGTAAACTTTCTCTTCAAGAATAATTGCGGTTTATTTCTTTTCATGTCGCATATTATATCATATACATCATACCAAGCACAACAGCAATTACATTTTTATGAGCGAATCAAGCAGCCATGACAACATTTTTATGAGCGAACAAGAAGAGCAGGACCACACTTTTCATCTACTTCTCGCATTGTGACATCAGACGAAGGATCTTCCGACTGTGTTCGTCTCCAAGGTCTGCCGCATTCTGAAAATGCTGCTTGGCCTTCCCCAGCTCACCATTCGCTCGGGCGATCCTGCCAAGTTTCTTTTCGGCCAGAATCCTAATGGAAACCTCATTACTTCGAATGACCTCATCTTGAAACTTCCGTTTGGAGATGGCAACGATAACAAGGAAAATCGACACCACCGAAATCAGCGCCACCCCACCCCATCTCACGACTCGGCTGAACTTCACCAGCCGGCTCGCGACGGCCATGTCGCGCAGGTAGTTCCGTTCGCACTCTTCCAGGGCGCGGCGGAACTCCGCCATCGTCCGATATCGGTTCGCGGGACTCTCCGCCGTCGCGCGGGCAATGACCGGCAGGAAGATCCGAAGATACCGGCGGTCGCGGCAAAACGTCTCCAGCGTCTTGCCGAGCGAATAGGTGTCGGCCCGTCCGTCGAACGGCTCGCCGCGCCTCACCTCCGGGGCAATGTAGTCCTTCGTTCCGACGAAACTCGGATTCGTCGCCGCCTTCTCAAAGCTCTGCAGGCAGCCGAAGTCGAGAAGAACCGCCCGCCCACGGTCGATGCCCATGTTCGCGGGCTTGACGTCGCAATGAATGAACCCCAACGCGTGCAACGCCTCAAGCGCCTCGGCAATCCGCGAGACGTGCCGCACGAGAAGCCGCAACACAAGATTCTTCGGGAAGCGCCCCACGCGGGCCATGACGAACCAGATCTCGTCTTCTGCGATTCGCGCCGCGAGGCACTTGGGCTTGTAGCCGGCGAGGCGATCCGATGCCGCGAATGCGGCCTCTTCGCGAAACGCCGCAATGCGCTCCGGCGTTGCTTCGCCGCGCAGGGCCTTCAGCGCACCCGTCACGCGCGAACCGACCTTGCGCACCTTGAAGACGCCGCCCGTATGTCCGTGGTCGAGGACGCGAACCCGTCGCCACCCGACGACCGTCCATCGTGCGAGCAGCGCCCTGTACGTCGCGAGCATAGCGGCTCACTCGGTGGCCAGCCGCTCTTCCGCAATCCTGACGATGATCTCGCCGACCCGCGCCTTGATTCGCGAGACCTTGCTTTCGCTCCGCCGCGTCAGCGCCGCCGTAACCTTGCCGCTGCAATCCGCCTCGACGTAGACGCGCCAGACGAGCAGGTCGTCCGCGTCGAAGCGCGAGAAATACGGCAGGGCCTTATAGCCGTCCGAGAGAAGCGCATAAGCAATGTGGAGAACCTCGTTCTCCAGCCGCTCCCGTCGGGCGAGCCCCTCCGACTCGCGCGTCGGCTGTCCGAGAACCCGCTGATTCGCCTCGTAGCGCTCCTGCGCAGCCGTCCGCTCCGTGCGAAAGAGGCGATGGATCGCACCGATGGCCCGGGTTCGGACGAGCGTGTGAAACCGAAACTTCCGATTCCTCTCCGTACGATGGATGCCACCGCTTCGGATGATTTCTTCAACCAGTTTCGGAAAGGCATCTTCGGCGACATCAAGCCGCCCGTAGGCCTCCGTCAAAAGCCCGACCGTCCACGCGCGGTACTTCTTCTCGAACCGCACGCGCAGCGTCGTCCCCTCGAAGCCCGGATACCCGAACTTCTCCAAAGTCGTAGAGGTCGTCGGAGTTTTCAAAGATTACCCCCCCCCCCCCCCCCCCCCACCACCCCCCCCCCACCCCCCCCCCCCCTCCCCAACACACCCCACCCCCCCACGCCCCCCCACCCCCCGCGGAAGCACCCCCCCGC
>CAMAHK010000066.1 GCA_945834475.1 uncultured Verrucomicrobiota bacterium | reverse complement strand
TTGGTCAAGAACACGATTTTGGAATTTTCAACTGGCAAACTCGGGTTATATCAAATTACATTGACAGCTGATCTAAAAATAAGATATAATAAGCGCGTATAAACCAAATTCGAAGGTTTCGCTTATTCTTGTTTATACAGCCTTATGAACAAGCTAAAAAACCCCTTTACGCCCGGTGCCGGATTTCTCCCGCCAGAACTGGCCGGGCGATCAGAGATTGTCGAGCAGGGTGCCGTTCTGGCCGCACGAGCCCGCCGTACAGGCGCGGCTGGACCGGAACTTCTTCGACGTTCGTCTGGACCGCATTTCTGATGGAGAACGTCTTTTCCTCCACACAATGGCCGACTGCTCAACCGGCGACGGCACTTGCGATTTCACCTGCGTTGCCGAACGGCTGGGGAAAACAACCAACGCCCTCTCCATGCAGCGCCGTGCGTTGATCCGCAAAGGCATCATCTACGCTCCCAAAATCGGCAAGCTCGCCTACACCGTCCCCCGCTTCGGAGACTACCTCAAGCGCACCCTGCCCCTCGCAAGAGCCTAACCCATGATTTCCGTCATCATCCCAACCTACAACCGCGCGACGATGGTCTGCGACTGCGTCGCATCCGTCCTCGCGACGAACTATCCCGACCTTGAGGTGATCGTCGTCGACGACTGCTCCCCCGACGACACGAGCACTCGTCTCGCCGAACGCTTCGGCAACGACCCGCGCGTCAAGCTGATCCGGAACGAGCGGAATTCCTTCCAGGCCGTTTCCCGCAACAACGGCGCCCGCCTCGCGAAAGGCGAGTATCTCTTCTTCCTGGACGACGACAACCTCGTCCACCCCGAGATTTTCACCGAGCTCCTGGCTGCCTTCGACGCGCAGCCGAACGCCGGACTCGTCGCGCCGCTCGCCATCCATATGCGTCGCGGAAAGACCGGCGTCATCTGGTCGCTCGGCAGTGACTTCAACCGCTGGACCTCCCAACCCAAAGACACCCACCCCAACCTCCCCCTCGCCGACTTCGACACCGTACCGCGGTGCGTCCCCGCCCGCGGCGCCACTTCAGCCTCCGTACCGCGAGCCGCCCTCGGCCGCGGCGTCCCCAAGCCCCCCACAGCCCCCCTCATCCCGACGACCTACTACCCGAACGGCTTTATCGTTCCCCGCGCCGTCTACGACCGCGTCGGCGGCTTCGAGGAGTCTTACGAGCAGATCTTCGAGGAATCGGACTTCGGTTGGAAGATCATGGAAGCCGGCTTCAAGTGTTTCATCGCGACGCGCGCCCGTACGGACCACCTCGGCTTTCTCGAGCCCGGCTGCGTCCCCGCGCTCCGCCAGCTCGGCATCGAAAAGCCCCGCCGCACCTATTGCTTCGCACGCAACCGTCTCCGCTTCGCCCGCCGCCATTTTAGCTGGCTACAAGCCCTGTGCGTCACCCTCATCTTCGCCCCGCTCTCCGCCGTCTACTACGGCGCCGTCGCCCTCAAGAACCGCCGCCCCGACATCGCGGGAGCCTACCTCAAGGGCACCCTCGCCGGCATCTTCGGACTGTAAACGATGAATCAGATCACGATCATCATTCCCGTCTACAACGGTGCGACATATCTGGCTCCGCTGCTCGACTCGGTTCTCGCGCAGACGGAGACACGCTGGACGGCGCTCTGCGTCGACGACGGCTCGACGGACGACTCGCCGCGCATTCTCGCCGACTATGCGGCGCGCGACGGACGCATCACGGTCGTCACCCAGCGCAACCAGAGCTGCGGTGTCGCGCGCAACAACGCCCTCGCACGAGTGACGACGCCGTATGTGATGTTTGCCGACCAGGACGACCTCCTGCATCCGCAGGCCTTCGAGATCGCCCTCCGCCACGCCACGCGCGCAAATGTCGACTGCCTCTGCTTTGGCTTCTCGAAGTTTCGCGCCGCCCCCGACTTCGCGCCGCTCGCGGCGGACTGGGAGATTCGCTACGAGCAGAAGCGGCAGGGACTCGACCTCATCACCGGACGCCGCGACAGCTGGACGATCTTCGTCTGGCGACACATCTTCCGAACGGACGCCGTGCGGAGCGTCCCCTTCCCGCCGATCAGCGGCGGCGAAGACCAGGCATGGATGGCCGAACTCTCGTGGCGCAATCTCCGTTGGGCCTCCATCGAGCCGGCGCTCTACGCCAACCGCGAACGCGTCGACTCGCGCTCCCGCGGCATTTCCCAGGGCTATGTCCGCAACGTCTTCGCATCCTACGACTGGATCCGCGAACGCGCAAAGCTCTACGACCTCGACCCGAAGCGCCTGAACCGCTTCATCCGCCACATGGCGTTCATGTTCCGGCTCTCGGTCATCTACCGACGGCTCTTACGCAAATAGCCGCTCGGCCGCACGCGCGAGCGCACCGCCCTTGCCATCAAACTGCGCAACCATCTCAGAGAAGCATGGATGGCCAGGCAGCGGCAGATGAAGCGCATTGAGGACGCGCGTCAGCTGGAGGACGCTCCACCCCGCAAGCCGATGCCGCAACGGCGCGCGCGGCGGCACGAAGGGCGTCGTCTTCAAGATGCGTGTGCGAAAGCCATTCAGAAGCTCCGTCTCGCGCCGCGCACAGCGGGCGCCCACCCAGTCATAGGCGTTCTTGACGCGCGCCCACGCAAAGCCGCCCGAATAATGCAGTGCCTTAAGTTCGCCGTCAAATGCAAAGGCTTCGTGCGGAAAGATACCCCAGCCCTCGTCCAGCACCGCCGTCTTGCCATGGCAGAACCAGTTGAGCACCGTCTGGTCGACGGAGACAGGATCGGGATAACGCGCGATGAAATCGAAGGCTTTCTTCACGAAGCCCTCCCGACGGAAAGCCTCAAGGTCCAGGGCGATCAATCCCGCGCAGACATAATTCTCCGACGCATAAGGAAGATCGTGTGCGCGGAACCAGGCGGCGTCGGGACCGATATCACCATAGGGATTTCGATGCCCGACCATCCACGCGGCAGAAGCCTCAAGACGTTCGAGCATCGCCGCTGGATTCTCCACAAAGAGCATGTCACAATCCGAGTAGATGCAGGACTTCACCTCCGGCAATATCTCCGCCAGCAGAAGCCGCGACCAAGTCGCCTTACTGCCATTCGTCCAGCTCGGACAATTGGCGAAGAGTTCCATGTCAACTGTATGGCGCGCCAACAGAACTTCTACGCCAACGCGCGAAGCGAAGGCGGAGAGATCTACCGCGTAACGATTCCACGTCGCGTCGTCAATGCCGCAATCGAGAATATGTACATCCAGTCCAGGGCCGCCGCGACGGCAGGCATAGATGGCACTGAACGAAGCCGTGCGCAGTTGCTCGACGAACAGGGCATCGGACGCAAAAACAATCGTTGTCATCGTCATCTGAAGCGAATCTTGATCATGAGTCGTGAAAGCGGCGCCACGAGGAACCTCGGCACGAGTCTGACGCAGCAGCGGTAGAGGAAGCCGCGCGTCCAGGCAACCTTGCGCGCGAACGCCGTGCGCTTCAGGTAGCCGTCGGGCAGCGTGAAGAACAGATGTGCGAAGCGTGTGCGGTTGGCGAGAAGATACGCCGGCAGGCGCTCGGACTCGACCGCCACGGCGAACGCGTCCCTCTTGCCGCCGAAGATGTTTTCGCCGGCGGCGAGCCGCGCCTCGACGTTGCCAATCACGTTCTGCACCTCGAAGTGCGACGAGGCGCGGAGCTTCGCCTTGATCGCCTCGACGCCGCCGAGATAACCAAAGTGCCAGCCCGCGTCAGTTAGGACGCGCGTCGGCTTCACGAAGCGGAACTTCGTCATCGTATGCCCGTCGTTGACCGACGGCTGCGTGAAGCGGTCGCAGACGAACGCGTCGAAGCGGCGATGACGGCGGAAGGAGGCGACGGACATCATCTGCGAGCCAATCAGCCACCATGGGTTCTGGTACGAGCGGAAGTTGACGAAGTACATGTAGATGCGCTGGGCGAAACGGACGATCTCGCCGCGCCGCGCAAGGGCGGTCGCCTCAGCGAACTTCTCGGGACGCGGAATCTCGTCGAGATCCGAAAGAAGAACAAGATCGTCTTCGGCCGCGCCCTCAAGCGCACGGGCGAGCGCGTTCCGCTGGCGGTTCTCGTTGATCCACGGATTGTTGAACGTATCTTTCGCCACCGCCTGTTCGTCCATCAGGTCGTCGACGACAATGTGCTCAATGCGATCGGCAAACGTGGCAAAGCGTTCCCGATTCTCCTGGAAGTACAGTGGCTTGGCCTTGCCCGTATGCGTGCGCGTCGATTCGACCAGCACAAACTTGTCGACGACATCCTTGAGCACGTTCAGCCGGATCTCCAGCAGATCAAGTTCGTTAAAGAAACAGAAACAGTCGTAGATCATTTCATCTCCTCCAGTCGCGCCGCGGCCCACGCCAGCGAATCGATGTCCGCCGGTTTCATGCCGTGGTAATTGATTGGGGCCGCGTCTTCGCCGACCAGTCCCTGACAAAGCCTGTTCATCGCCGTCGCGTCAAAGCGTGTCATCGGCTTGTCGCCCGGCTGATAAGGCCAGGCGATCGGCGCGAGCATCAACAGGCGCCCGTCAGCGCACGCGTCGAAATAACGCCCGCCCGGTTTCTGCATCGGCGCAAAGCCCTTGTTCTGAAGCGTGACGAGCGGACGCTCCGCCGCCAACGCAAGACGCGCGATCTCGCGCTCGCCATCGCTCACGCACGGCGAGATCAAGACCGCGCCATGCCGCGCCGCCTCGAGCAACAGCTCGCGCTTCTCGTCAAACGCCGGCGACGAGAAGGCAACCTCAGGAACGCCCTGCGCGTCGCGTACGATCTTCAGGCCGCCCCCGGCCTTGGCCTCGCGCCGATAACCGAAGTCGCGCCGCGAAACCTGAACCTGAACGAGCGATCGCGCCAAGAGAAAGCGATTGCCCAGCGCCATGAAGTGGCCGACGAACCGCCGCCCGTCGCCCCAGTCGAGCGGCAGCTTGAGCTCTCCGACCACGCGAAAGAGATCGGGGAAAAGCCGCTTGACCGCCAGCCGCCGCGGGTTGTCGGCCAGATAGCGCTTCATATTGCCGAGTTGCCCCGCGCGAAAGAGAATCGTATCTTGGTAGCCAGGCGACCAAAGACACTCGGGCGCACGCGCCCGAGAACAGAACCCACGCGCCCGAGAACAAGACCGAAAGCCGCCGCCCCGCCCCTGGCCGCCGCCCCGCCCCTGGCCGCGTGGGTTCTGTTCTTGGCCGCCGTTCCGTTCTTGGCCGCCGTTCCGTTCTTGGCCGTGTGCGGCCAAGTAACTCCTATACCACGCCGACGTCTTCGACTTAAAGCTGCCGATAATATTACCGAGCGTCTTGGCCTGGGGCGTCTCGACAAAGACAACCCCGTGGAAGTGGTCGGGCATCAGCCGCCCCGCGATAACCGAAACCCCGGGCCACTGCTCGGGCAACGCTCGCCACAACCGCTCGACCGCCGCGCCGATTTCGCTCGCCACAACCCGCGCTTCAACCGCCTCGGGCTTTAGCCCGGCCCCCCGCGCCCGCTCGACCTCGACCCACGCGTCGCCCACGCGAACCTCCAGCCGCCCGAGCGACCGACTCGCCCGATCGGCGAGCGTAATCGTAATCTGATAGATCGCCCGTTGTCGATAATTCCACCCCGGGAGTCGCCGCAACATCGAATGCACGGTCTCGCGCCGCAAGGCCCCATCAGCCCTGCGGCACCAACCTTCGGCAAGATATTCGTTCGGCTCGACCATTTGGTGATCTGAAGCTCTAGGCTCCAAAGCGGGTCACAAATTCACTCGGCGAAATCGTCGGTATGGGCGAGCCCTTGAAGTGCGCGGCGTTGCGCGTCACAATATAGGCACACTTCTCACCCTCGGCCGTTGCGGCGACGACCGCATCTTCAAAGTCTTCAAAGTTCAGAAGACTCGCGCGCTTGAACTCCGCCGCGCCGAGCTTCGCGATTTTGAACATCGCCAGCACCCAGTCAATTGCCCTTTTCGCCACGGCTTTTCCACCCCGCTTACGGACGATGTAGTAGATTGTCGTCAGCGCGTGTGGTGAAATATAGCCGAAGACCCGCCAAGCGCCGCATATCGCGCAGCACTTCGCCGAATCCATCACCCACGGCTCGCGTTTCTCCATAACATCCAAGAGCACGTTCAGGTCGATCATTACCGAAACGCGATTGGACTTCATGAATACTTCTCCAAAATATAATCGTGGTAGTCCTCAAGCGAATCACCATCGCCCTGAGGGATAATGCCGATCATCTCGCGCACCGACTCCGGATACGCCTCGCGGGGCACCACCGAAGCACGCAACTCCTGAATAAAATCAAGAAAGAGCTTCGTCAGCGTGGTTCCGTTCTCTCGAGCATACTCCTTTACGAACGAAAGATCACGTCCAGGCAATCTCATTGTCAGTCGCGCATCGCTGTACATACAAATTCTCCTTAATGTGTGTACATTATAACACACCACCAAAGCGACCGTCAACGCGGTCGGACAGGCCGATTACATTACCTTCCCAACAATGTCTTGACGACCAGGTGAACGAAACAGGCAATCGCCATCGTAACGCCCCAGTTGCGATAGCGAAACAAGACCGCGTCGTGCAGGCAGATGCCCTTGGTCGCAAAGAGCACACGGAAGCGCTCATGCAAGGAACGGCCCTGCATCGAAAGGTAACGCTCGGGCTGCCGGGGACAGACCCCGCAGAATTCGGTCGAGAGCTTGACGGCAAACCCCGCGCGCTGCGCCCGCAACCCATAGTCGTGATCGCCGTAGGCGTGGCGGTAGCCGTCGCAGATCGGGCCGATTTTCTCATAGACCTTTCGCGGCACGAGGACGAGATTTCCGTTCATCCACTGACTTGCGCCGTCAAGGCCGAACGAAACCTCGCGCTCCGTCTCGTCGCTCGAGAACTTGCCGACGACCAATCCGTTTGTCGTTGCCGATTCCGCGAGCATCGCCGCGATTGCCGTCGGCTTCAACACGACATCGTCGTTAAACCACAGGAAATTGTCGTAAGGCCGCGCACCGCCCTGTGCCTCGTCGGCAATCGCCCGATCCCAGGCAAGACGCATGCCCTTGCACCAGAAGAGATTGCCCGGGCTGTCGATGACCCGCACCGAAGGAAATTCCGCCCGCACCCGCGCGGCCGTACCATCGGGGCTCGCATCGTCGACGAGAAAAACCTCGAGCTCGCCATCGCGCGGTTTCGCGGCAAAAAGCGACCGCAGCCCGCGCAGCGTCACCTCCACGCGGTTATAGCAAGTCATCAATACGGCTATGCGGATCATGATCACATCCTCTTGACCCATTCGCGGAAGAACGGGTTCCCAAAATGATAGTTGCCGAGATAATCGTAGACGAGCTCGTCAGCCGTACTGAAAGGATTGGCCGCCATCTTAAAATTTCTCCATTCGGAATAATTCCAATCGGCGAAATTATACTATGCTCACGCAACTCGCGTCAACCCCGAATGCCAATTGCAATGCAGAACGATTTATGCGATAATATGTTGCATACGGGAAAACCCGTATCGGAATTTCCCGTATGACAAAGCAAAGCGAAACAATGAAGAATCCGTTCAAATTCGGCAAAGAAGTCTCCGGCTATCAGTTCTATGATCGCCAAGAGGTGACACATTCTCTCATACGCAAGCTTCGGGATGGCTCCACCAATATCGTTCTCTTCGCACCACGGCGTTATGGCAAAACCTCGCTGATATTGAAAGTACTCGAGCAACTTTCATCACGAGACGACATTCGCGGCCTCTGCTTTGACATGACACGCATACCCACGCTTGAACGGTTCTGCGAAGAATACGCCAATGCCATCCATGCGATGTTCGGCGGACGCAAGGAGCTTGTCCATAAGCTGATGGATTACCTTGCTCATCTTCATCCAACCTTTTCAATCACCGGAGAAGTCAAACTTGACTACGGCGCTAAGATGTCCGCAACATCTATCGCCGAGGTCCTCGACTTACCGGAAAAGCTTTCGCGCGACCTCGGCGACAAACCGATTGTCGTCGCCTTCGACGAATTCCAAGAAGTTGCCGAACTCTCCAAGGAATTTCCACTGGAAAAGATCTTCCGCAGCTGCATTCAGTCCCACAAGAACGTGCGCTATGTTTTCCTCGGCTCGAAGACCCACTTGATGAAGCGCATGTTCGGCGATGCCACACGTCCGTTCTACAACTCAGCTTTGCCGATGCCGCTCCGTAAACCGCCGGAAGCGGAGAGTCTTGAGTTCCTCATCTCACGCTTTCGCGATGCCGGCATGGCCCTTTCAACCGAGCTTGCCCAGGAGATTCTCTCAACATCCGAGAACATTCCCTACTATCTTCAAGCCATCGCCTCGCTCACCTTCGAACGAACGACGGACGAGAACCGCACCGAAGTTCTGCCATCTGATGTCGCCATCGCCGTCGAAGATTTCCTCGGAATCAACGCCGAACTTTACGATGAGCGACTGACCGGACTCTCCGATGCTAAGCGATCCCTCGTCGAAGCCCTCGCACGCGAGCCCATCGCAAAGTTTGACGAAGCCTATCGCCAACGCCATCGTCTTCCCGTCACCTCGACGCTCCACACCGCACTCGGAGAACTCGTCGATATCGACCTCATCGATCGTACGCCCGAGTGTATCCGTCTCGCCGATCCTCTCTTCGCGCGCTACATCCGCAGCAAAATCACCACCGTCTTCACCGCCGAATGAAAGCCCTTCTCAATAGACTCCACGCCAAGCTCGGCGACTTCTGGTGGTATTCGCTGATGCTCTTCTGCGCCTGCCGCGCGGCAGACTGCCTAAATGTCTTTGTCGGGCTATGGCTGGTACCGAAGTACGTTCCGCCCTCCGAGCTTGGCGCAGTCATGCCGCTCACGCAGTTCGCCAATTTCCTCGTCATCCCCATCGGTGTCTTCGCCTCGACTTTCCGCAACGAGCTGAATGCGTTGGCCGTCGAGCGGAAGTTCGGGCAGATGAAAACCCTGATGCGCGGCGTCTTCATCGCGACGGCGGTCATCCTCTTCCTCGCAATCGTCCTCTCGCGCCTCCTCCTGCCCGCCTATCTCGAGCGCATCCGCATCGCCGAGGGCTCGCTTGGCTTCGTCATCATCATCGCCTCGTTCATCGGTGCCGTCAACCCGATCTTCACGACACCGCTCCAGGCGCTTAAGAAACTCAAGGCCAACGCCGTCATCAGTCTGATCGGCGCGCCCATCCGGCTTCTGGCGATGCTCGTCACCATGCCGCTCCGCGCCCTGACCGGCTACTTCGTCGGACAAGCCGCGCCGCCCACCTTCGGAACACTCGCGGCCGTCTTCGCCCTACGCAAGGAACTCTCCGTCCCCGCCGAACCGTACTGGAACCGAGGAAAGATTAAGCGGTTTGCCAAGTTCATAGCGATCTTTGGACTAAGTTCATTGGCTGGCGGCCTTGCCACGCTTATCGAAAACACTGTCCTTCGACAACGGTTGCCCGAACTCGATTCTGCCGCGTATTACATGATCACAAGGTTCTCCGATATCGCCGGCTTCCTTGGCAATACACTTGCTTTCACCATCTTCCCCTTTACCGCCAACCTTGCAGCACAAGGGAAGGACACGCGGCCTCTCATCCTCAAGTCTAGCGCCGCCGTTCTCATATCAAACTTTGCGCTTGCGATCTTCTTCTTAGTGTTCGGCGAGACCATACTCCTTCATCTTCCCCACGGGAAAGAGTACGCAGCATATAGTTGGGCAATCCCCTGGATGATTACAATTCCAACAATGACGTGGATTGTGAGCCTTTATACCGGAGCCGAACTCTCAGCCTTTCGATTCGGGTACATGAAGTGGACAATTCCGCTTTCCCTCGCCTACCCTGCACTTATGCTGCTTGTCTCCGGGTACGGTTATTTTACCGGTTTTATGCCCTCGTCTTGGGTTGAATTTTTACGACACCACAACATTTGTTCCCTTGGAACCATGCTCTGCTGGATGACTGGATACGGACTGATACGAACGGCGTTTTGCCTGTTCTTCCTATCACGAACGCCCCAGAAGTTTTCTCATTCCTCGAATGGCTTCGCCCACGAGGTGCCCATAGTGCAGGGTTAAGCTCCAGCATAAATATCGTATAAACTCGCCGACGGGAAAGTTTCCTTTCACGCCCAAGAGATTCTCTAGATCCCGGCTCGGATAAACAAAGAACGGACCTCCGAGTTTATCATTATCATCGTAAAGCACAATTGAGAGGTTTGCGTCAACCATTGTCACGTCCAGATTCCGCGCCTTATTGATAGCTATTTGATACTTGTTCTTGTAGTCAATCTTTCGGATCAGGACTGCCGCTGCCCCATAAGGCAAGAAAACAGAATTGTGCGCACATGAGCCATCCGTCGAGGCAAAATCCTTCACATGACTAAGCATCGCAACCATCTTCTCGAGCGACAACAACTCCGGCCAAACAATCTCGTAACCCGCCCTGGCAAACACATCCTCAAGCGACCGTTCGCCGTATTCCCATCGATGCCATCGGCTACGTGAAAAGTACACCTTCTTAGGAAGCTTTTCGCCCTGATCAATCATTGCATTACAACGTTCGCGAATGTGATCAATCACACCTCGATATTCATTCGTATACAAATTCTCATCACATGCAGGATCCTGGATGTAGGATTCTTCGGCTAGAATACATTCACGCAAGAGCGTATTCTCCCTTATCGGAACAAGCCTCTCTAGAGAAATGCCAAACATTGAAAGGATCTTAAGATAATTGTCAGGGATCGGCTTCCCAAACAACCGCACTTCTGAATAAACGATTTTACAATCTCTTAAGAACGGATATTTGTCTAGTTGTAAAAAAGGCCAAAGGAATTTAAGATTATCCGTGATACAGTTTCCCCAACAAGAATAAAGAACGCCCAGATAGAAAACAGGTTCTGAAATTACCGCACTATAGTCATCGAAACCAATCGACTCAGGAACCGACACCCTCTGATTCAACTTACTAGACGGGATAAGCCGCCCCTCTGCATACAATCCATTGTCATGCCAAGTCGACCCAACACGAAATATTACGTCGTGAAATGTTCTGATCGTTAATGGGCTCATCTCAACAACCCCGTCAAGTATCTCACCATACTCTCGGCCGCATTTCCTCTCGTCAATCCTAATTCCGCAACGGTTTTTCGCCGCACATCCGACTTTGGATCATCACGTTTCTCTACAAGCATCACCAACGCCGCTTCCAACTCCGACTTATTCGTCACCCGATAGAACGAGTCCATCAATTTTCTAGTCGGCAATGGAATGTCAACAGTACATTCCGTACACCACAGATGAATCAACGGCTTGCCCGTCGCTCCGTATTCCGCCAAGAACGACCCGCTATCCGTCAGCATCGCCAATGACCCAAGGAAGAGCTCTTGATAATCACCGCTTTCGCAGACCCGACCTATCTTTCGCCACTCTTCATAATAGTCATCAAGCTCTCGCATTGTCATAAACCCTGCTTTTGCCAGATGCGATCGAAGCAACGGATGGGGCTTGAAAATCCACTTAACCTCCGGGTGTTTCTTGGCGTATTGGAGGATATATCCCCCATTCCAATCAAAGGTCGATTGCGTGATCTGCCAATCCGTCTTGTTTTTGCAGCTTCTAGGCGGAATGGCAAAATGCGGCGCATAAATCACATACCCCTTATTCTCGATTTCTTTATTCAACAGGGAAAACGAATCCAGTGCCGGATATCCCAACGACATAAATTTTGCAACAGAGGTAATGGGATTGAAACACGGCGCAAACATCATCTCCCAATCTTTGTTAAGTGTAAAATACACATACGAGAGCTGTTCAACCGGCTGCTGGCAATGAATGAACATATTGCCAAAGACAGGCACATAATACGGAATGAAGAATGTCAGCGCGAACCTCGAAACAACGACGGGATGTTGCGCGAAGCAGGGGCGCCACTGCTCATTATAAAAGATTATGTCCGGCTTGAAATCAGTCAAAGGAACAAACGAACGCGGATGCGTCAGCACCGTGCGAACATGCCGATCCCCCAGACGATCGAAAAACGCTTCCGCTTTCTTCAGATGTTCGTCCAATTCATCGTCACTGAGATCTGACTGACAGTTCCATGCCGAAAGCCCGACAACAGCCTCGAACGCGTCTGACTGATTCAACTTCTCATAAAGAGACTGACACTTCCATTTCGCCGGCTCGCTGACAATGAACATCACCTTAAGTTTCGAGTGCCGCGCCTTCCTCCGGAGCCGACGATAAACCAACGCATAATTCACTCGACACCAAAGAGAAAAGGCCGTCGCCTCAACGATCAAATAACATTTGACCATCCAGTCCAAAACCTTCAGGTTCTTGGAAAAGACCCAATCCCTAGCAACCGATCTAAGGCTCATTTCGCTCCCATTCTGACCGCAGCCAATTCTTCCGCCAATGATCCCAACGCTGGCGTTGAAACGCGGCACCTCTGCGCCCAGTCCAGAATCGGCTTGAGGCCATACTCGACATCTTCCGTGAAATAACGCGACTCGAAATCAGGAACCCACATCGCACCCTCTCGCTTCATCGGGGAACGAATCGTCGCTAACGACTCAATCGAGCGAAGCTTCGCCGTCAGCTCACGCGCCGATCTTACACCGTAATGCGTCAAGACATCTTCATAGTCAGCTGCGCAGGCACCCGACGGTTCCGCAGTCTGCAGAACCTTGAACATCTCCCGATCTGCCGCAATGTACCGTTCAGACGACTCATCTGTCCACTCCGCATAGAAAAGCGGATTCTCGGTATAAACACAATCTCGCCAATCACGGAAAAGGACCACCATTCGTGCCGGATGCAAAAGCGGATTTGAATTATTGAAGACAAACGTGAGCGGCGATCGAAGATAGTTCGCCGGGGCCTCGAAAATGCGGCGGCAGAGTTCGTCCAGCACACCGCGAGAAGCCTCACTCGACAAAAAAACACGATGATTCGTGCGCGGAGCCGACATTGCGACCGACTTCCCGTATTCTCGGATCCGCGCAATATAAGGAACCCGTTGAAAACACGCAATGTCAACACCAATCGATTTTGCTTCGTCACAAAGCGTTGGCATCAGACTGTTGGCCGGGACAAAACAAACCAGTTGCCCGGGCTTCAGATATGGACGCATGCGCGCAAATTGCGACTCCACCGCAAACTGAGGCACGGCGACAAGAACGACCTCAGCCGTCGCGACGCCTGCCACATCGTCTGTCGCACAAACACGATGCGGCGAATCATTCACCGAATGCGACCACCGCCCCGGTTGCCGTGTCAAGACATCAACCTCTTCATGGCGCGCAATCGCGGCCACAAGGGAATGCGCAATGTTGCCGCCACCACAAACGATTATCCGCGTGTGATGCATCTCAGCGCCTTCAAAAGCTCGTCGTTGTCTGACTTCGACTTGACCGCCAAGCGAATGTAGTTTTCGCCCTCGAAGCCTTTCTTCGTCGAGCAATCCTTGATCAGGCATTCCGCGCGCGTCCAAAGCTCGAGCATCAGATGCTTGGCCGTCCACGGCTTCTTCACCTGACACAAGATGTAGTTCGCGTCGGACGGAAAGACCTGTAGAAAATCAATCTTCGCGAGCTCGGCGGCGAAGCGGGTGCGCTCTTCCGCGATCTTGCGACAGGCTGCGGAATATTCCGGTGCGTATTTCTCGGCAATCTGCAGGAAAAACTCACCAAACGAATTGATGTTCCAGATCGAGAGATGCTGCTGAACGAGTTGCGCCTGCAGCTCGTTCGGACACGCCATGATGCCCAGCCGCAACCCCGGCACGCCATAGCTCTTGGAAACCGACTTCATCACGTTCACATGAACATTCTTCGCCAGGAAGTCAGAATCCAGCATCGTGTACGGCTGCGCGGCAAAGTCAACGAACGACTCGTCGACCAAAAGGCGAATTCCCTTTCGCTTGGTCCACGAAACGAGCTTCAGCACATCTTTCTTCGGCAGGAAGTTCCCAGAGGGATTGTCCGGGTTGATGAGGATAATCGAACTCACCGAATTCTTCCCGAAGAATTCAATCAGATCCGCCGCCGAGTAACGGAACCCATTTGCAGCCGACGGCGTATAGACAACCCGCCGCGACGCCTCGATTCGATTGGGATATTCCTCAAACGTCGGATAAACGAAACCGATCTTCCCGGCCAACAGGCCCATCCACGCCTGAATGATCTCCGCCGCGCCATTGCCGACGGCCACAGTTCCCACCTTGAGGCCAAAGGTCTTTGCCGCGAGAAGAGCGTTGACGCGCTGTCCCGAGGGGTAATTCTCCAGCAGCACATCAAACGAGTTCTTGAGCTCCGCCCGCATCTTCGGCGGCGGAAAATACGGATTCACCAGATAGGTGTAGTCCTTGAGATGCGGATAACGCCAATAGCCCCCGTAGCGCTTGGCCAGGCGTTCGATCTGCTCTTCGGGCGGACAGAACATCGTTTCGGCAATGTCCAGATCCTGAATGTCGTCAATCTCGTACCATTTCTCGCCGGAAAGCGGCAACGCATGCATCAGCGGCTTGTCGAGCAACGTCACCACACGCAGGACCTGCTCGTAATACTCGTTATCCCCCAACGCCTTCGAATAGGCCTTCAAGAACGGGACATAGTCTTTCTTCGAGAACTCCTTGGAGAACTTGTAGATGTTGACCGTCTTGTAGTACGACGGTATCTCCTCGTAGACGAAATCTTTCTTGGGCACAAAGCGCTTGATGAGATTGTTCTCGTCGATCGTCACGCAGGTTCCGTCCATCCAACTCTGGAAAGCATCGACAACGGCGACATTGGCATGAGAATCAGACAACACCTTCTTCAAGATGCTATCCTCAAAGATCAGATCCGACTCCAACAGGAGTGTATCGTCCTTGCAAAGCTCATCAGCCGCCAACGACAAGGAATAGATGTTATTCGTCTTGTCATAAATAGGATTCTCGATATAGTCGATTCGCATGCCGTCCCACTTGCGGCCGACATGCTTGCGCAGCTTCGCGCCCTCATACCCCGTGACAAGAACCGTTCGTTTGAGACCAAGCTTCGCCAGCTGACTCAGAACACGATCAATCAAGCGCACGCCGTTCACTTCCAGCATGCACTTCGTATTGTCTCGAGTCAGCTCCTTGAGCCGCTTCCCCATTCCCGCCGCGAGGATCAAGCCTTGCATATCAATTCCATCGTTCCCTATTAATCTTTAGATATTCTACCATATTCCCGCTCGTTTTGGACGGAGGATCGCGCGAGAAGGGGCGGGGACAAAAAGGCGCGCCGCGAGTGCGGTGCGCCTTTTGTTGAGTTGAGATTCAGCACACGCTTACTTGGCGCAGCACGGAACCTTGTTCTCGATGAGCTCGACGCCCGTGAGCGTGGCCGGATAACCCTTCACCTCGGCCTTGATCTTCTTGAACACGAAGTAGTCTTCCGTCGTGACCTTGTACTGGGCGCCGACAACCTGATCGCACTTCGCCGCGTCGCACGCATTCGCGTACGCGCCGTTCTTCGCCTTGGCCACACCGCCGAAACCGAGCGGAACCGCATCCGCGATGTGCGTCGCCGTCGAACCCCAGCAAATGAAATTGAACAGACAGTTGATGTTGTCCTGCGCCGCAACCATGTCATTGCTGACCGTGAACTTCTCGTGGACGATGTCCTTGGCGATGCAGGGCTTGCGGCACTCATTGGCGCCGTCGTTCTGGTGAACGGAAATGCATCCGCACGCAACCGCGGCAACCGCCGCAACCATCATGAGCTTCTTCATTTTTATTCCTTTCCCCGATAGGGTTGTTTGATTGATCAAATTGTATCACATATTGAATCTACCTGTAAAGACGAATCTATGGGGATGTTAGGGCGTGGGTGTGATTGCGGAATGTTGACCCCAATGCGTTGCCTCTAGTCGTTTTTCCGATTTCCCCCTTCACATCC
>CAMAHK010000065.1 GCA_945834475.1 uncultured Verrucomicrobiota bacterium | reverse complement strand
TCACCTACAACATCGTCCAGGAACTGGGGATGCTGGGGGCGGACGTGAAGGTCGTGAAGAACGACGCCGTGACGATTTCGGAGATCGAGGCGATGAAGCCGCAGGCGATCGTGTTCGGTCCGGGCCCGGGCAATCCGGACTCGGCCGGCATCACGCTCGCGGCGATCAAGCATTTCGCGGGCCGGTTGCCGATCCTCGGCATCTGCCTCGGCCACCAGTCCATCGCACAGGCCTTCGGCGGCAGGATCGTCTCGGCGAAGTCGCTGATGCACGGCAAGACGTCGGCGCTGAAGCACGACGGCAAGGGACTCTTCAAGGACTTTCCGCAGGGGATGCTCGCGATGCGCTATCACTCGCTCGCGGTCGAGCGCGCGACGCTCCCGGACTGCTTCGAGATCACGGCCGAGACCGAGGACGGCGAGATCATGGGCCTCCGTCACAAGACGATACCGATCGAGTCGCTGCAGTACCATCCCGAGTCCATCGGCACGCCGAACGGCATCGGGCAGCTCAGGAACTTTATCGACGGTGTCGATAAAGTTCAGTTAAGAGTTAAGAGTGAAGAGTGAATGGTGAAGAGTTAAGGGTTGTTGGTTATGGTTTTGGAACTTCTTAAGAAGGCCCAGCTGGGCGAGCATCTTTCGGCAGACGAGGCGTTTGCCGCGTTTCGCGAGATCATGAATGGCGAGGTGACGAATCCCGTGCTGATCGCGGCGCTTCTTACCGCGATGCAGATGAACGGTCCGACGGCGACCGAGGTGACCGGCGCAGCGCGGGCGATGCGCGGCGCGGGCATCAAGGTGAAGGCCCCGGCGAATGCCGTCGACATCGTCGGCACGGGCGGGGACGGCTTCGGCACGTTCAACGTCTCGACGACCGCGGCGCTGATCGCGGCGGGTGCGGGCGTGACGATCGCGAAGCACGGCAACAAGGCGTCCACCTCGAAGTCGGGCTCGGCGGACTGCCTCGCGGCTCTCGGGTACGATCTGATGCATTCGATCGAGGACGTCGAGAGGTCCATCGCCGAGAACGGCATCGGCTTCTGCTTCGCGAACCGCTGCCATCCGGCGATGATGTACGCGGCGCCCGTCCGCAAGGCGCTCCCTTACCGCACGATCTTCAATCTCCTCGGACCGCTCACGAATCCGGCGGACGTGAAGCGCTATGCGCTCGGCGTCTACGCGCCGGAGATCATTCCGATTTACATCGCGGCGCTGAAGGCGCTCGGCGCGGAGCGCGCGCTCGTCTTCTGTGGCGAGGTGCCGGCGGCGGACGGCTCGGTCAAGTACCTGGACGAGCTCTCGCTCGCAGGTGTCTCGCACGTGTCGATTCTGCGCGAGGACGGGTATGTCCTCGAGACGACGGTCGATCCCGTGAAGCTCTTTGGCGCGGCGCGCGGCATCGAGGCGATTCAGGGCGGTACGCCCGAGGAGAACGCGGCGCTGACCCTGGCCGTGCTGAAGGGCGAGCGGAAGGACGCCTATCGCGACGCAGCGGCCCTCAATGCGGCGGCGGCAATCGTCGCCGGAGGTTTGGCCGAAACGCTTGAAGAAGGACTGAAGCTGGCGTACGCGTCGATCGACACGGGCAAGGCCTTGGAGAAGTTGAGGGGCTTGGTGGGGTGATCACCGCTGCCCCGCCGTCTATCGTCTAGATTGTGGCTTCTTTGGGCCGCAACTACGCCAATCATTTGCAGGGATGGTGTTTGCGAGTCGATATATCAACTCGGCCTCGCTCTAGGAGGGTAATTTGATTTCTCCTTGGCGGTCGCTCTTTTGTGCCAGGGCGGTTGTCGGCGCGTCCCTCATGGCAGATTGGGCGCGGATGAGTTGCGGCTGGTGGGGCGATTGGCAGGCGGCTGCTGTGGCATTTTACAGTGATAGTCCGGTGTGACCCTGCGGAATTCATTACGTTTGTAGCGCTACTATCCGTGGCGTTATCTATGAAGATTTGATATAATACCGCCATCGATAAATGGAGGTTGGCATGATCGGAAGAACTCGTGAACGACAGGAACTGGAAGCCGCGCTGACGGCGGACGAGGCACAGTTGATCGCTGTCTGCGGACGGCGCCGTGTCGGAAAGACGTACCTTGTCAGGGAGAGCTTTCGAGGAAAGTTCTTCTTTGAACACGCCGGAGTCATGCGTGGGACGATGACGGAGCAACTTGCCGAATTCGGGGATTCCCTTCGGCGCGCCGGGTTGAATGACGTCGTGGAGTTGAAAGGATGGCGCGAGGCGTTCAACGAATTGGAGCGGCTGATATCAAGAGATCGTCGGAAGGGCAAGAAGGTTCTCTTCATCGACGAGATGCCGTGGATGGATACGCCGAAGTCCGGGTTCCTCAAGGCCTTTGAGGTGTTTTGGAATGGCTGGTGTTCCGGGCGCAAGGATGTGGTCTTTGTCATCTGCGGTTCGGCGACGAGTTGGATTGTCAAGAAGGTGTTCCAAAACAAGGGCGGACTTTACAACCGAACGACGGGGCGCATCTTCCTCGAACCGTTCACTCTTTCCGAGTGTCGCAAACTGGTGGAGTCAAAGGGGGTTGGACTTGGAGATGACGATCTTGCCGAGGCCTACATGATTTTTGGCGGTGTTCCTTATTATTGGGCTCAGTTGACAAAAGGGCTTAGCCTTTCGCAAAACATCGATCGCCTTTGCTTCTCCCGGACAGGGAAGCTTCGCCATGAATTTGACGAACTTTACGCATCGTTGTTTGAGAACGGCGGGGCGCATCTCGCGCTTGTCCGCAAGCTCGCCGAGTGCAAGGGTGGCATGACGCAAAAGGGCTTGCTTGACGCTGCGGGCATTTCGTCCGGTGGTAACGGCAAGCGCTATCTTGAGGAATTGGAGCAAAGCGGATTCATTCGCAAGTTCACGTCCTTCGGGAAACGTAAACGTGACGCGCAGTACCAGCTGATCGACTGTTTTACGCTCTTTCACTTGAAGTTCCTTGACGGGGAGTCCAATCCCGATGAGCATTATTGGCAACATGCAGTTAACTCCCCGCGTGTAAACGCCTGGCGCGGGTTGTCGTTTGAACGGGTCTGCTTCTGGCACATTCCGCAGATTAAAGCCACGCTTGGTGTTTCTGGTGTCCTGACGCAGGTCTATTGCTGGCATCATGTTGCGGACGATGCTTATCCGGCGGGTGCTCAGATCGACATGCTGATCGAAAGGGCCGATCATGTGATCAACGTTTGCGAAATGAAGTTTTCGTCCCGTCCCTTTACGATTGAGAAGTCGTACCTGACTCAACTCAAGACCAAGCTTGGTGCGTTTGAGCAAGTGTCGAAGACGCGCTCGGCGATCCATCTGACGATGGTGACATCCGCTGGCCTCTTGCATAACAAGCATTCCGGTATCGTCCAGTCCGAAGTGACCCTCGATGACCTCTTTCGCCCCTAATGTTCCTCTCCCTAGCCCACGTCGGATTGGGCGCGGATGGGCTGCGGCTGGCGGGGTGATTGACAGGCGGCTGCTGTGGCAATTAGGTGTGACCCTGCGGGCTTTCAGAGAATAGGCGGCTATCAGGGCAGTAACCCCACCACTTTCACCCCACCATCAGGGTCAGTCCCTTCGATCTCTACAGAAAGAACCCTTGCATTGTCCGGGTGTAAAGTAAGCGGTTGCGATCGTCGCGTTTTATGATATAATTGAGTCTATGAAAAAGTTTCTTCTTGTCATGCTCTTTGGTCTTGGGCTCTTCGTGCGCGTCGCGGCGGAGGGGACGGGATTCACCTATCGCGAAGTCGCGAATCAGGAACAAAGCGGCGAATACGGCAGCCACGATCAGTCCGGCGCGATTATGTTTGCGAGCTCTCAGATGGGCTTCGTCGGCGCGGGCTCGTTCGCGCAAACGGCGAACGCGTCGATTCTCAAGTTTTGGACAGAGGCGTCCGATAACGCCCAGAGAGTAATCTTCGCGACCGATGCGAATGGGTATTATACCTTAAACGTCAATTCGGGGCTTCTCTCCGAGAGGAGTACGAAGAAACTGACGCGCGGCTTTCATCGTTTCACGATGCTCGTTCGGCGCGGCGTTTCGGGAGGGAATACGCAAATCGCGCAAGTCCTCGTGCATGTCGACGGCGAAGTAGTCTTCAATCTCGGGGACGGCACCACGGCGTTTTCAAACGGACCATTTCGCCTTGCGACCTTCGGCGGCACGAGCGGGAACCTTGTCAGCGGTGCGATGTGGGAAAGCGCAGCAAATTGCGGTAACGCGGAAAGCGACGCGGAAATAATCGTCCAGCTCGACGCCGACGCCGAGGCCAAATATGACTTCTTCGAAGTGCCCGTACCGGCGCCGAGTTACGCGATGCCGGAGCGCGGCGAGATGGAACTTCAGGCGGGTTCGGTCAATGCGACGAGTTATGTTCTCAATATCGGCGCGGGCGATTGGGTGACGGAATTCGATCTCACTCTCCCTAATTTCGCGGCGCGTTCGACGACCGCTTATCCGGCCATTGTCACGCTGACGCACGGCGGCGAGACGCTTTCTCTTTCGGCTAATTGCAATAATAACTGCGAACTTTTCCTCACGGGAGCGAATCTGACGGCGACTTACGCGTATCCCGTCCTCGCTGTCATCCGTGCTAACGGCGATGTCGGGAGTAACGTCGCGCTCGCTCCGGCTGCGGACGGAAAGGTTTCGTTCAGACTCGAGAACCGCTTAGGAGAACTTCGCGTCTATCGTAATGGCCAGCTCATCCTCGTTACGGATAAGAACGTCTCCGACGGCGGTAGTATCGATAGACTTACATTCGGCGGAGGATTGGCGTCTTTAGGTTCGGGAACCTTTGACGGAATTTACTTTAAGGCGCTCTCGGCTGCTCGAATCGGCTCGAATACGCTCGTGTGGTCCGACGAGTTCGAAGGAAATAGCGTCAACCCCAAGAACTGGACGCGAGTTCCCACCATCTCGAATCCGCCCAATTGGCGCACGTATACCTCGCAGCGTGAAGATCTTGTTACCGTCGAGGACGGCGCGATCGTGCTCAAAGGCGTCAAGAACGACGGCTCCGATTCGACCGAGACGCGCAAGTATCTCTGCGGACAGGTTTGGGGCTTAAATCGCATTTCGTTTAAGAAGGGCGTCTACGAGATTCGCGCGAAGTTCGACAATCAGGACGGCGCGTGGCCCGCGCTCTGGATGCTGCCCGACGATAACAATTGGCCGGTTACGGGCGAGATCGATATCGTCGAGCGCCTTAATAGCGACGCCTTCGTCTATCAAACCGTGCATCATGGTCCGAGGGTTAACGGTTGGAATTCGACCTCCAACGGC
Source organism: uncultured Verrucomicrobiota bacterium (assembly GCA_945834475.1). Lineage (GTDB taxonomy): Bacteria > Verrucomicrobiota > Kiritimatiellia > RFP12 > UBA1067 > UBA1067. The sequence goes on along the minus strand of CAMAHK010000065.1, from coordinate 10,677 downwards.
TCGCACAGTAATGAGATCGACAACGGGAATTGGAATGTTTTTCGCCTCGAATGGACGGATGACGCGATCAAGTGGTACGTGAACGGCAAGCTGACCTTTACCTACGCGCCGACGGATAAGAACGCGGATACCTGGCCGTTCACGACACCCTTTAATTTCATCCTCTCCCAACAGCTCGAAGGCACTTGGGTTGGGACGGTCGATGACGACTCGACCTTGCCCGTCAACATGTATGTCGATTATGTGCGCGTCTATCAGAATAAGGCGAACGCGAATCAGATTCGCTGCCTTTCGCTGGAAGGCGACGTCGATATCGCCGAGCTGAGCGACTCGGAGCGCGTCGCCTACCGCGTCAGTTCTTCGGCGACGATTCATTATCAAGGGGATGGATTCAAGGTCTTCGATTATGAGCTTTACGGCTCGGGTCAGCTTACGCTCGATGCGCCCGGTTGCCGCGTCCATGTGCCGAATGCGCGCGACTTCGCGGGGACGATCGTCGGGAGTGAAGGAACGGAGCTGGTGATTCCGACCGATCTTGCCGGCAACCACTCGAACCTCGCGTTTTCGGCGCTCCAAACCCAAAGTTCTTACTACCGCGGCAAAGACGAGTTCCAGCCGCTGATCGGCCTTAAGGCGGAGAAGCTTCAATTCGGTACCTTCTGGCGACTTTCGGTTGAGCTTCCCGAAGACGTCGACCCCGCGATGATCACCGACTTCAAGCTCTACAAGTCGTCCGTTCCCTACTTCGCTTTCTCGCAGGCGACGGAGCTTTGGAGCGGACTTACCAAGACGCGCGACGGGCGCAAGTTCAAGTTCGACTTCCAACCGAGCGGAAGTTATCCGACGATTGCGGTCGGCGACTATCTTTGGGTCTGCGTTAAAATCGGCGCGAATGCGCCCGCGAACGCGAAGCTCGACGCGAAATTGACCGAGGTCGTCGTCAACGGCTATTTCGCGAACGTGAAGAACCACGATCCGCAAGGTTACGGCACGATCTATCCGTACGCGTTCCACATCGTGCCGTATTGGCGGCTTAATAATTGGACGTTAAACGCGCTCACTTCCGACCACTTCGCCGCGTATACCGACATTATCGCCTTTTACATCACGATCGACGCGAACGGCAACGTGGGCCACGGGTGGAACGGCGAGCAGTTTACGGATGAGAAGTTCGCCGCGGCAATCGACAAGATGAAACGACTCCGAGGGAATCGCGATGTGAGGATATTGGCGGGCGTCGGCTTCAGTCAGGGTAATCTTCCCGGCGTTACCGCCGACCCCGTCAAGCGTAAACGTGCCGCGGAAGGACTCGCGCGTTTCGTCGAGAAGTTCGGTTTGGACGGTATCGATTTCGACTGGGAATATCCGACCGCGAAGGCGCATTGGGAAGGGTGGCGCGATCTCGTCACCGACTTAAAGCCGCTCCTCTTCGCGCTGCCGGGCGGCGGCAAGCAGGTCTCGATCGCGGTGACGGGATGGAGAACAGAGCAGGGCGGCGGTTCGCTCGGCGCTGGCGATGCCGTTGCAGGACTCTACCAGCAGTGCGACTTCGTTTCGATGATGAGCTACGATGGCGGAGAGTGGGCGAGTCACGCAACGCTCGCGCTTATGCAAAACGATTTTACGCGTGCGGCCAATTACGGCCATCTTCCCAATTACAAAATTAACGGCGGACAGGCGTTCTACACGAATCACTATCCGTGCGACGGCTCGCAGAACGGCTACAATTGGGTCGTTAACAACTACCCGCAGCATATCGATTCGACCGACCGTTTCACCGCCACGGACGGCAAGGTCTATACCTATAACTCAATCGCGACCATCAAAGCGAAGTGCACCGATGCCTTGAATCGCAGCGGCGGCGTGATGATCTGGGCGAACGAGACCGATGTCGCCTTGACGCACGAGAAATCGGCGACGCGCGCGATGAGCTCGGTTATTCGTCCGACGCGCACGGTTGCCGCGGAAGTCGCGCCGAATGCGGACTGGACGCGCTTTACGACGACGACCACCGCTTCGCCGACGTGGGTCTCGCCGGAGGACGGCGCCTGGGAGGAGGGCGTTTATACGGTTCGCTTCTCGCCCCTTAAGTTCACGGTTTCGGGCCGCGCGAATACGGTCACGATGAATCTTATTGCCGCGCTTCCAAAGGGACAATCGGGAGCTCTTGCCGGTTGGAAGATCAATGACCATACCGTCCAACTCGTCTACGATGCTGCGGCCAATCGCTTCGATGTGACGTATGACGGCACGTCTTCGCAGTCGGGAACGGTCAAATACGAACCCTTTGATGTCACGAGGGTGCATGTCTACACGATTACCGTCTCGGCCGGTTCGAACGGCGCGGGAACGTACGTTTATCAGGACGGCTCGCTCATCGTCACTGCCGCGGGCGTGAAGTGGAGTGATCAGCGGCTCAATCTCGATTACACCTTCGGCGGCGCGGTCAACGGGTCGCAGGTCTTCTACGGAATGAAGATTTACGCGGCGGATTTAAATTACACTGCCGCATCGAATAATCAAGACCGCATCCTTCCGACGAGCGTGACGGTTAACGGACGCGCGCTTTCGACTGAGGAGAAACGCAGCGCGGCCAAACTCTTCGGTCCGCTGGTGGAGGAACTCGATTTCGTGATTGCCGCGTTCGATCCCGAAACGGGCACGATCGAGCTCAAGCATAATGCGCCGTTTGTGAACGGCTCGGTCTCCGTTCTCGGCGCGAGCGCGCTTACGGGGCCGTGGACGCGCGTCGCGACCGTCTATCAGCCGACGGAGAAGATCATTCAAATCGACAAGGCGCGGCTGCTCGGTTCCAACTTCTTCAAGGTCGTCGTCGAGGAAGGGCGTCAAACGCTCGGTCCCGTTGAAATCGCGCAGCTCGCGGATTTGCCGAGCCGCGACTTTCCCACTGTCGTCATCCATTACGCGACGGGCGAGCAGTATCGCATCCCTGCGCTCGTGACGGGTAAGGGACTCATTATCGCCGCGTACGATATGCGCCCCTACGCGGGCGATCTCGGTACGACGAGCACCTCCGAGAGCTATTCGCCGATCGACATCGCGGGCAACTACTCGACGGACGGTGGCGAAACATGGACCGCGCCCCAAATCCTCGTTGATGTGCAGAACTGCTACGACTTCACGACCGGAACGAAGAACAACTCGCGCGGCTGGGCGAGTCGCTTGAGTGACCTCGGCGACGTCTGCATGGTCTATGATGAGCTCGACGAGAAGTTCTTCATGATGGGCATTACGGGCGGGGGACTTTCGACGCGCAAGGCAGATCTGCTCGATTCGTGGGACACCGTTCTCTATACGCGCGGAACCGGCGTAAACGATCAATGGACGCCATGGACGGGAGGTCCCGCCGCTCATCCGCGGAGTGTGCGCGACGAACTGATCGCGTGTTTGGCCGCGAAGGGCGTTAATACCGCTTTTACGGGTAATCAGGCGATTCTCGCGGGTCCCGGACATGGGATGCAGACGAAAATCTCGAATCCCGGTCGACTCGTCATCCCGATGCAGTATTTCGGCCCCGACGGGACGCGCGTTTTCGCCGCGTACTCCGATGACCACGGCATGAGTTGGCAGGTGACGAACCTCGTTCCTTCGGGACCAAACTCGCAGGAGAACTCGATCGTCGAACTCGACGACGGCAGCTGGTATATGATTGCCAAGAACGGCGTGGGCGGTTGGTCGACGCAAGGGCGGCATCTTTATCGTACGACCGACTTCGAGAATTGGACATATCTCGAGCGGTTCATGCCGAGCTCGAAGGTTCAGGGTTCGATCCTCAAACTCGGAAATCGCGAGTCGGACGGGAAGGGCGTCTACGCGATGGCGTTTTGCACCTCGCTCGGCTCCGATATCGGCTCGACGCGCCATAAGCTCTATCTCTATTTCGGCGTTGACAATCACGAAGATGCTGCGGAGCCGATTCTCTGGGATAAGGAGAATTACATTCCGCTCGTTGAAGGCGCGACGGGCAGCAAGGGTTACAATTCGATGATCCTGATCGACGAGTCGACGCTCGGCGTTCTCTACGAGGCCAATTCGCACATCTATTTTCGTCGTATCGACATTAGCGATCTGTTATGAGATCCTGAAGATGAAAGTTCGGCGAGGGACTGACCCCAATGGTGTGGTTTAAGTGGTTGGGTTCGCTGTTGGGGCGGGGTGTTTGGGTTGATTGGTGGTTGTTTGGTTGCTGAGGAGGCGAGGCGCCTCCCCCCGGGTGTGTGCGTACCCTGCTTGGGAGATACTTTGTACCTGGTTTGGAATCGCGTCGTCCCTGCTTGGGAATCGCGTCGTCCCTGGTTGGAAATTTTTTGTACCTGCTTGGGAATTTGGGGTTTGCGCCTAGGAATTTTGGTTTTTCCTCCTGGAGCGGGGTAGAGTTACCTCGGTAAGTCAGACTTGGTTACCCTGGTAGCTTTTGAAAGTCACCGTGGTAAGTGAGAGCGGCGGTCTGACCGGTTTTCTCATTTGAGAAGGGGAGGTTGGGAAGAGGGTGGCTGGTTGCTGTTGGGGCGGCGGACTTCGCGGCGGTGGTTGGCATGAAAATCGCCCTTGCACTGTATGAAAAGGTTGTGCTATAATTTGCGCATCGGAGACACCAGATGACGATGATGTTTTACAAGAACAACTGGTGGTGGCGCCGCGCTTGCGAAGCGAGGTGACGCTCCCGTTTGTTTCCGAGATGAGGAAGAGATTCGGATAAGGCCCCCGCTTCGAGCACGAAGCTGGGGCTTTCTTGTTAGGGGCGATCCCCGCGAAGCGGTGAAGAGAAAAGAGGAGAAAAGAACATGGATATTCTTGAAGAGTTGACGGCCTTGAGACGGGCGGACGTCGAGAAGGCGTCGCGTGTGCGGGATGTCGTTTCGCTGTTTAAGTCGCCGGGAATCCATATCATCGGTGAACTCAAGAAGGCAAGCCCTTCCGAGGGCCTCATTCGGGCGAATTTTGATCCGACGGCATTGGCTCGGGAACTGGCGGAAGCCGGGGCGACAATGCTTTCGGTTCTCGCAGAGCCCCACAAGTTCCTCGGCGGCGAAGAAAACGTTCGCCTTGCGCGTGAGGCGGTCGATCTGCCGATCCTTTTCAAAGACTTTGTCTCGACGCGTTATCAAATTTTGAGGGCTCGCGCCTGTGGTGCCGATGTCGTCCTTTTGATTGCGGCGGTTCTTGCGGATGAACAGCTGTCCGATCTTCTTGCTTATGCGCGGAGCCTTGGCCTTGAGACGCTTGTTGAAACGCATACGGAAGAGGAAATCGACCGCGCCGTCAAACTTGGCGCGAAAATCATCGGGGTCAATTGTCGCGATCTGAGGACGTTCAAGACGGATCCCGCCATTACGGCGGAACTCATCCGCCTGATTCCGGAAGATCGTGTTCGAATTGCGGAAAGTGGCATCAAGACGCATGATGATGTTCTGAAGGTTCATGATGCAGGCGCAGATGGATTCTTGATCGGCACGACGCTCATGCGTGCAGAACGGCCCGGACAGAAGCTTCGGGAGCTGATGGGGTGATTCCCGCGAAGCGGTGAAAACAATTTAAGAAAGGAATCAACACTCAATATGAAACCCAACGGACACTTCGGACCCTACGGCGGCCAGTATGTCGCCGAAACCCTGATGGGACCCTTGAACGAACTCGCCGCGGCGTATGACGAGGCGAAGAAAGATCCTGAATTCCAGCGCGAGTTCCAGGAGATTCTGCGTGACTACGTGGGACGCGAATCGCCGATCACCGTCTGCAAGCGTCTCTCCGAGCATCTCGGCGGTGCGACGATCGTCCTCAAGCGCGAGGATCTCAACCACACCGGCGCACATAAGGTCAATAACACGATCGGTCAGGCGCTGCTCGCGAAGCGGATGGGCAAGAAGCGGCTCATCGCCGAAACGGGCGCAGGCATGCACGGCGTCGCGACGGCTACGGTCGCCGCGCTCCTCGGCATGCCGTGCGAAGTCTATATGGGCGTGATAGACATCGAGCGCCAGAAGCCGAACGTCGAGCGGATGCGGATGCTCGGCGCGAAGGTGAACGCGGTGACCGAGGGCAGCGCGACCTTGAAGGACGCGATGAACGAGGCGCTCCGCGACTGGGTGACGAACTGCGATGACACGTTCTACGTGATCGGCACGGTGGCGGGTCCGTATCCGTATCCGGACATGGTCCGCGACTTCCAGCGCGTGATCGGCGACGAGGCGCGCCGTCAGTGCCTCGCGAAGTTCGGACGTCTCCCCGACGAGGCGATCGCCTGCGTCGGCGGCGGCTCGAATGCGATGGGGCTCTTCGCCGGCTTCGTGGACGACAAGGACGTGAAGCTTGTCGGCGTCGAGGCGGGCGGCAAGGGCCTTGCGACGGGCGAGCACGCGGCCTCGATCAACGGCGGACGCCTTGGTGTCTTGCACGGGTCGAAGACGATGCTCCTCCAGACCGACGTCGGCAACATCATCGACACGTATTCGGTCTCGGCGGGCCTCGACTATCCGGGAGTCGGTCCCGAGCACTGCTACCTCCACGACATCGGCCGCGCCGAGTATTCGGTCATCTGCGATGACGAGGCGATCGCCGCGTTTGACGCCCTCTGCCGCTTCGAGGGCATCATCCCCGCGCTCGAGTCGAGCCACGCGCTCGCCGAGGCGATCAAGCGTGCGCCGAAGATGGGCAGGGACAAGATCCTCCTCGTCAACCTCTCGGGCCGCGGCGACAAGGACATGGAAAATATCATGCGCTACAAGGAGTCAAAGAATGTCTAATCGAATTTCAACGTGTTTTGCGAAAGCCAAGGCCGAGGGGCGCGGGGCTTTCATTGCGTACCTCACGATGGGGTATCCGTCGCTGGAGGTCTGTGAGAAGGGCGTGGACGAGCTGCTCGCGAAGGGTGTCGACATCCTCGAGCTCGGCGTGCCGTTCTCGGATCCGTTCGCGGACGGCGCGGTCATCCGTTCGGCGGCGTACAAGGCGCTTGAGCAGGGTGTGAATCTCGACAAGGTGCTTGAGAGCGCCGCGCGCATCCGCGCGAAGCATCCCGAGACGCCGCTCGTCCTGTTCACCTACTACAACCTCATCTTTTCGAAGGGACTCGAGACCTTCGCGGTCGAGGCCGAGAAGGCGGGCATCGACGCGGTGCTGGCGGTCGACCTGCCGCTCGAGGAGCGCGACGAGCTTCTGGACGTCCTGAAGCCGCACGGCATCACCTACATTCCGCTCATCGCGCCGAACACGCCGATCGAACGCGTGAAGGCGAGTGCCGAGGGACTCGACGACAGCTTCCTCTACATCATCACGGTGAAGGGCATCACGGGGGCTCGTGCCGAGCTGCCGCCGGAACTGACCGCCCGCCTGGACGAGATTCGCGCGGCGGTGAAGCTGCCGATCGCGGCGGGCTTCGGCATTTCGACGAAGGCGCAGGCCGAGGTCGTCGCGAAGCACGCCGACGGCTTCATCGTCGGTTCGGCGCTTGTCAAGCGACTCGGTGCCGAAGGCGGCTTTGCGGGTGAGATCCTGCCGTGAAGCTGAAGGTCTGCGGCATCAACAACGCCGACTTCGCGGTGAAGGCCGCGGAGCTCGGCGTTGACTATCTCGGTTTCATCTTCCATCCCTCGTCGCCGCGCCATGTGACGGTCGAGCAGGCGAAGGCGATCTCCAAGGTCGTACCGCGGTGCGTCTCGCCTGAACAGCCGAGCGAAGCGACGCAGCCGAAGGCCGCGGGTAACAGACCTAAGCCTGTTCTCGTTGGCGTCTTCGTGAAACAGTCCGTTGACGAGATTCTCGCGACAATGCGTGTGGCGCAGCTCGACATCGTGCAGCTCCACCGCCGGGCGACGGCCGAGGATGTCGCAGCGATCCGTGCGGCGGGGTACGAGGTCTGGACGCTCGCGGGTGGTGCGCCGGGCGACGGCGTCCTGTTCGATTCCTCGCACGGCGACGGCGAGACCGACTTTCGAAAGGGCGATTACACCGCGATCTTGGCGGGCCGCATTGGTGTTGACAACTTGGCCGAGGTCTTGGCGCTAAAACCCGACCTTCTGGACGTCAACAGTTCCCTTGAAACGGCACCCGGCGTCAAGAGTATTGACAGGCTCGTCCGCTTCCTTGATTCGTTGGATGCCGAAACCGCCCTGTGTCTCTGACAATATGGGCTGGAGATTTCTCCAGGCTCCGTGAGGCTTGCGAGGAATTGGGCGAGTTTGCTATACTGTTGCCATAGGTTTAAGATATGGACAAGGCTATAGCAATCGTCGGCATGAGTTGCCGTTTCGCGGGGAGCCCGACGCCGGCGGCGTTTTGGGACGTCATCCGTGAGCGGCGCGTCATGCTGACGTTGCCCGGTCCCGAGGCCGAGCTGCCGTTCGGCCAGCGCAACGTCTTCAATCGTCCCTATCCGACGCGCGTCGGGCAACTCGGCGATCTCTACGCCTGCGTGCCGTCGGCGCAGAACTTTCCGCGGCAGGTCAACGCAGGCGAGAATCAGGACCTCTACTTCGCAACCCAGCTCGCGTTCGACGCGCTCGCCGACGCCTCGGTGAAGCCGCACCGGGTGGATTCGATCCGCGGCAGCGTGCGCGTCGGCTACGCGCCGCCGTTCAATTCCTCGACGGTCAACTGGCTGCAGCACACCGCCTTCCTCGACCAGACGCTCGACATCCTCCGCCGCTTCTTCCCGCATGCGCCGGAGGAGTCTCTCGACGCGGTGCGGGCGAAGCTTGTCGAATCGCTTCCGCCGCCGAACGCCGCCGCGTTTCTGATGGGCGCGGGCTACCGCTTTGTCTCGTGGATCGCGCGCGAATGCGCGTTCTCCGGCGAGGCGTCGGTCATGGACGGCGGCATCCTTTCCGCGGCCGTCGCACTTGAGACGGCAATCGACGACCTTCTGGCGGGGCGTGTCGACGTTGCGCTCGCGGGTGCGCTCAATCCGCCGCTTTCGCGTGCCTACATCGAAGGCCTCTCCGGCGAAGTCGACTTTTCCACGCAGGCGGAGCTCCATCCGTTCTCCCGCGATCCCACCGGGACGATCCCCGGCGAGGGTGGCGCGTTCTTTGTCTTGAAGCGCCGTGCGGACGCTCTGCGCGATCGCGACCGCATCTATGCGCTCATCCGCGCGACGTCGATCGGGCATAATCCCGCGGATGATCCCTCGCACATTTTCGCCGAGGCCGCCGCGCGGGCGAAGGTGCCGGTCTCGTCCATCGGCCTCATCGAGGCAGACGGGTCGGGCATTGCCGCGCAGGAGGCGCGAGAAATCGCGGCGATTCGCAAGCTGTGGGGGCCGCACACGCCGGGAAGTCCGCTCGTCGGCCTTGGTTCGGTGACGGGTAATATCGGCCACACGCTGCGCGCGTCGATGGCGGCGGGGCTCGTCAAGACGGCGCTCGCCCTCTATCACAAGGTCCTGCCGCCGCAGGTGCAGACGGATGCGCCGGCACCGGGACTCGACGCCGTCGACTCGAGCGCGTATCTCCTCAACGAGGCGCGTCCCTGGATTTCGGGCGACAGCTCCTCGCCGCGCCGCGCGGCCGTGATGGGCGCGAACTTCGACGCGGTCGGCGCGGGCTCCGAGATCTGCGCGGAAGGACGCAACGCCGTCATCATCCTGGAAGAGGAACCGGAGGACCGCACATGACCGAGCTTGTTCGTCTGTCGGCGGCCGACGATGCCGGGCTGCTTGCCGAGATGGCGCGGCTCATTGCCTTCATTGACCGCGTTCCCGATGTGCCGCTTCGTGACGTCGCCTACACCTGCTCGCTGACGACGGGGCCGAGCGTGCTCGCGCTCGTCGTCGACAACGTGCAGGACCTGCGCGCGCGTCTCGCGTCGGCGCAGACGCGGCTCCAGTCCGACACGGTGCGCCGCATCCGAGACAAGAGCGGCACCTATTTCTTCCGCGACCATCTGCTCGGGCCGGGCAAGGGACGTCTCGCGTTTCTTTTCCCGGGTGTGATGAGCTTCTATCCCGACATGATGCGCGACCTGGTGATCGAGTATCCCGAGTGCCGCGCGGTCTTCGATGAGCTCGAGGAGGCGTTCACGGACGAGCCGTCGTTCACGCCGTCGTCGTTCATCTTTCCGCCTGCGCCGCGCTACCGTCACGACGCGGAGATCTTCTCGTCCGGCGCGTATGCCCAGGCGCTCGTGTCGACCTACGCGGGCAGCGCGGCGCTCTCGCGCCTCCTCCGCGCGGGCGGACTTCGTCCCGACGGCGTGATCGGCTTCGCGGGCGGCGAGCTCGCGGCGATGATCTGCTCGGGTGTGACGGGAACGGATCTGCCGCGGCCGAAGCGCGTCAATTTCATCCGCGAGATCTACCGGATCGTCGACAAGGCCGTCAATCACGGCGGCCTCCCCAAGATGACGGTCGTGACGGCGATTCTCCGACATCCGGACGAGATCGACGACCTGCTCGCGGAATTCGCCTCCGACGGCATGCGGCTCGTCGTCGATTCGGCGCCGCGCCAGAAGACGTTCGTGCTGGCGGCTGAGGCCGAGGAGCGCATTCTCGCGGCCTTCGCCGCGCGGGGCGTGCGGACGATGAAGCTCGCTCTGGACCGTCCGTTCAACACGCCGGCGGCCGCGTCGCTCGTGCCGGCCGTGCGCAAGTTCACGGTCAACTGGGTCAAGCAGGAGCCGACGTGCGAAATCTACTCGCCCCTCGCGATGACGCGCCTCGAG